>NZ_JBHXTG010000077.1:0-45186 GCF_042677465.1 Kitasatospora sp. NPDC127111 | reverse complement strand
GGTGGAGCGGATGATGCGGGACGCGAAGATCACGCAGATCTACGAGGGCACCAACCAGGTCCAGCGCATCGTGATGGCCCGCAACCTGCCGTAGTGCGCCCCGGACCGCCCCCGGCCAGCCACGTGGCCGGGGGCGGTTCCGTGTCCGGCCCCGGCCGGCCGGTCGCCCGGCCGCCAAGAGCTCAGCCCGCCAAGTGCTCAGCCCGCCAACTCGCTCGGCCCGCCAACTCGCTCGGCCTTCCGTTCGCTCAGCCCGCCAACTCGCGGACCACGGCGGCGAACCCGTGCACCAGCGGGTTGTCGGCACCGGCCGGCCAGGCGAGCGCGACCCGCAGCGGCTCGACGTCGGTCAGCGGGACCCAGGTGAGGTCCGGGCGGGCGTAGTAGCGGGCCATGCTGGCCGGGGCGAAGCAGATGGCGGCGCCCTCGGCGACCTGCTCCAGCATCTCCTCGACGTTGTCGTTGGTCGGCCCCCAGCGCGGTGTCGAGCCGTCCGGCCTGGGGTTGACCGCCCACCAGTCGACCCAGGCGCGGGGCGCCCGTTCGGTCCACATCAGCGGCTCGTCGTTGACCTCCAGGACGGAGATGCCCGCCCGCCCGGCCAGCCGGTGGCCGGTCGGCAGCCCGGCGATCCGCGGCTCGGTGTGGACGGTCTCGGCGTGCAGCCCGGTGAGGTCGGCGGGCAGCCAGACGAAGGCGACGTCCACCCGGCCGTCGCGCAGCGCCTCGGCCTCCTGGCCCCAGTCGAACCGCTTCGGCTCGACCCGTACGCCGGGGTGGCGGCGGGTGAACTCGGCACGCGCCCGGGTGGTCAACTCGCCCGCGCCGCTGGCCTCGAAGCCGACCCGCAGCACCCCGCTCGCCGCCCGACGGTGCCGTTCGGCGGCGGCCGTGATCCGTTCGGCCTGGGCGACGGTGCGACGCGCCTCGGCGACCACGTCGAGCCCGGCCGCGGTGGCGGTCACCCCGCCCGAGTGGCGGTCGAAGAGGCGGACGCCCAGTTCGGTCTCCAGGTTCCGCAGGGCGTAGGAGAGGGCGGGCTGGCTGACGTACAGGCGGGTGGCGGCCCGGCCGAGGTTGCCCTCGTCGGCGATCGCGATCAGGTAGTGCAGCTGGCGCAGCTCCATGCGGTGATCATAAAGCGCCTCTATCGATCGACCAGGGTTCTGTCTTGGACGTTCCCGGCGCGGCGGAGGAAGCATGGGGGGCGTCAACTTCCAAGGCCTTCAGGGCCTTCAGGGCCTTCAAGGTCTTCAGGGAGAAGCCCTGCACGGAAGAACCCTTCACGGAAAAACGGGGGAACCTCGCATGACCGGCACCTCTGAGCAGAAGCGCGCGACCGGCCGGGTCTGGCTGATCACCGGCGCCAACTCCGGCTTCGGCCGGGCCATCGCCGAGGCCGCGCTGGCCGCGGGCGACACCGTGGTGGCGGCCGCCCGGCGCCCCGAGACCCTGGACGACCTGGCCGCGGCCCACCCCGACCGGGTCGTCCCGGTCCGGCTGGACGTCACCGACCAGGCCGGGATCGCCGCCGTGGTGGCGGACACCCTGCTCTGGTACGGGCGGATCGACGTCCTGGTGAACAACGCCGGCCGCGGGCTGATCGGCGCCGTCGAGGAGTACACCGACCGCGAGCTGCGGGACTTGATGGAGCTGCACTTCTTCGGCCCGGCCGCGCTGACCCGCGCCGTCCTGCCGCACATGCGGGCGCAGGGTTCGGGTGCCGTCGTCCAACTGAGCAGCATGGGCGGGCGGTTCTCCTTCCCCGGCGTGGGCGCGTACTCGGCCACCAAGTTCGCGCTGGAGGGGCTCTCCGAGGCGCTGGCCCTGGAGGTCGCCCAGTTCGGCATCAAGGTGCTGATCGTCGAGCCCGGCGCCTTCCGCACCTCCTTCGCCGGTGCCGGCGCGCTGGCCCAGGCGGCCGTCATCCCGGCGTACGACTCGGTGGTCGGCCCGGTCCGCACCGGGCTGCCGGAGAGCGACGGCAAGCAGCCCGGTGACCCGGCCAAGGCCGCCGCCGCGATCCTGGCCGCCCTGGACGCCGAGCGGACCCCGCTGCGGCTCGCCCTCGGGAACGACGCCGTCGACGCGATCCTCGGCAACCTCGACGCCGCCGGCCGGGAACTCCGGGAGTGGGAGAAGGTCGGCCGGAGCACCGACCTCGACGCCGAGTGACCTGCGGGACCTGGCGGAACTCCACAAGGATGCGCTCCTGGAATCGGTTGGCTTACACACCTGATTGACCGTCACTGCCCTGGCAGAGTGGCAGAGGGGGCGACGGCTCCCCGTGCCCACCGGCACGGGGGGTTGTCCCTCTCCCACAATCTCCACAACAGCCAGGGGGTTTCTTCGATGAGTGTCGACAACAACCGCGTGCTGGTCACCGGCCTCGGCGCGACCACACCGCTGGGCGGGGACGTCGCCTCCACCTGGGCCGGGATGCTGGCCGGCGAGTCGGGCATCCGCGCGATCGAGGAGGACTGGGCGGGCGCGCTGCCGGTCCGCATCGCGGGACGGCTCAAGGTCGAGCCGTCCGAGGTGCTGGACCGGGTGCGGGCCCGGCGGATGGACCGCTGCGAACAGGTCGCGCTGATCGCCGCCCGCCAGGCCTGGGCCGACGCGGGGGCGCCCGAGGTGGACCCGGAGCGGCTGGCCGTGGTGATCGGCACCGGCACCGGCGGAGCGCTCACCCTGCTCGGCCAGGACGACGTGCTGGAGGCGTCCGGGGTGCGGAAGGTCTCCCCGCACACCGTGCCGATGCTGATGGCGAACGGTCCCGCCGCCTGGGTCTCCATCGAACTGGGCGCGCGGGCCGGCGCGCACACCCCGGTGAGCGCCTGCGCGTCCGGCGCCGAGGCGATCGCGATGGGCCTGGACCTGATCCGGCTCGGCCGGGCCGACGTGGTGGTGGCCGGCGGCGCCGAGGCGTGCATCTGCCCGCTGCCGCTCGCCGGGTTCGCCCAGGCCAAGGCCCACTCGACCCGCAACGACGAGCCCGGCCGGGCGTCCCGGCCGTTCGACGTCGACCGGGACGGCTTCGTGATCGGCGAGGGCTCGGTGGTCGTCGTCCTGGAGCGCGCCGGGTTCGCCGCCGCCCGGTCGGCCCGGGCGCACGCCACCCTGGCGGGTGCGGCCGTCACCTCGGACGCGTACCACATCACGGCGGCCGCGGCCGAGGGCCAGGTCCGGGCGATGCGCCGGGCGGTGGCCGAGGCCGGGCTCGCCCCGCGCGACATCGACCTGGTCCACGCGCACGCCACCTCGACCCAGCTGGGCGACCTGGTGGAGGCCGAGTCCGTCACCGAGGCGATCGGCCCGCACCCGGCCGTGACCGCCACCAAGTCGATGACCGGCCACCTCTTCGGTGCCGCCGGCGCGGTCGGTGCGCTGGCCGCCGTCCTCGCCCTGCGCGACGGCGTCGTGCCGGCCACCCGCAACCTGGAGACGCTCGACCCGGCGGTCAAGCTGGACGTGGTGGCCGGCGCCCCGCGGCGCGGCGCGCTGACCGCGGCCCTCACCAACTCCTTCGGCTTCGGCGGGCACAACGCGTCCCTGGTCTTCACCCCGGCGCCGTGAGACCCGGAGGACCGGGGCGGCCCGGGAGGCCGGGGAGGGCGGGGAGATCAGGGAGAGCGGGGAGGGCGGGGAGGGCGGGGAGGCCGGGCGGGACCGGGGAGGGCGGGCACCGCCCCCGCCGTGCCGACCGGGTGAGCAGGCGAAACCCGGGCGACGGGCCCGCACCGGCTGACTAGGGTGACCGGCATGACCACCTCGTTGCGCCTGGAGCCCGTGACCCCCGCCACCATCGACGCCGCGCTCGCCCTGAAGGTCCGGCCGGAGCAGGAGCGGCTGGTGGCCCCGGTGGTCAAGTCGCTGGCCGAGGCCTACGCGTACGGCGAGACCGCCTGGCCCCGGCTGGTCTTCGACGGCGACCGGCTGGTCGGCTTCGTCATGGCGTTCTTCGACGTCACCTTCCACGCGGAGCGGCCGGGGGACCGGCCCCGCTCCGGTCTCTGGCGTCTCAACATCGCCGCCGACGCGCAGGGCGGCGGCTACGGCCGCTTCGCGGTCGAGCAGGTCTGCGCCGAGATCCGCCGTCGCGGCGGCCGCCGGGTGACGGTCACCTACGTGCCCGGTGACGACGGCCCGGCCGGCTTCTACGCCCGCCTGGGCTTCCGCCCCACCGGCGAGCTCAGCGGGGACCAGGAGGTCGCCGAGCTCGACCTCGGGGGCGAGGGCTGACACCTGAGGCCCGAGGCCTGAGGCCCGAGGCCTGACGCCCGAGGCCTGACGCCCGGAGGCACCGGAGCAGGAAGTCGGCCCGGCCGACTTCCTGCTCCGCCGCCCCACGGGGGCCGGGAGGTCAGGCGAGCCGGAACTTGGTGGCGGTGACGCCCCGCATGCCGCTGCAGTCGGTGTTGCTGGTGGTGGCGTTGAACGTCCAGCCGTTGGGAACGCTGCAGACCCACATGCCGCTGGAGGGCACCCGGATGCGGTAGGTGGTGGCCGTGACGCCGGAGAGCTGGCTGCAGCCGAAGGTGCTGGTGACCAGGTCGTACGTCCAGCCCGGGTTGGTCGTGCAGGTGGTCATCCCGTCGACCGGGACGCGCAGCCGGTACGTCGTGGTCGGGGTGCGGCCCAGCTGGTCGCAGGCGGTGGTGCCGGTGACCGAGTCGTAGACGAAACCGGGCGCGGTGCTACACGCGACCAGTCCGTCCACGGGGGTGCGCAGGCGGAAGGACGGGCCCGTCCAGCTGCCCGAGCCGCATCCGCGGGTCTGCTGGACCGCGTCGTAGACGTACCCGTTCGGGACGCTGCACGCCCAGGTGCCGTCCAGGCCGGTGGTGGCGTTGGTGGCGGCCGTGGCCACGGTGGCGCCGGAGACCGGCAGGGCGAGGGCGGCGGCTGCCGCCAGGGCGGTGCGGGCGAGGCGGGCGGTGCGGGCGGTGCGTGCGGCGGACATGGGTCTCCCAAGGGTGATCGGTGGCCTGAGGTCGCACGGGAACGCGGGCGGGCAACGGTGGTTGGCGGCCCGCCGTCGGTTCTAGCACGAACGTGCGGCCCGTCACCCGGGAGTACCGGCCGGGTCGGTCGGCCCGGCGCCCGCCGTCCACTCGCGCCCGCGCCGGGCGTACGCCGGGCTCAGCCGATCAGCGTGGCCGCCTCCTCCCGCGCCTGGCGTAGCCACTGTGCGCGGGTGTCCGCCGCCGAGTCCGTCACCGTGCGGAAGACGACCCGGCGGACGTCGTCCACGCCCACGTACGGCAGGACGCAGGCCGCCCAGATCCGTTGCAGCGGGTCGCCGAACTCGCCGTGCTCGCGCGCCTCCGGGGTGTCGGAGGTGTTCAGCACCAGCGCCCGGCCGGCCCGGAGCAGCCCGGCCGGTTCGCCGTCCGCGGTGCCCAGCTTGTACGCGACCCCGGGGGCCATGACGCGCTGCACCCACCCGGCCAGGACGGCCGGCGGCATGCCCCACCAGTTCGGGTGGACCAGGACCAGCGCGTCGAGGGTGGCGACCTCCGCCCGGTGCAGGGCGAGTTGCGGGTCGGCGGACTCGTCGGCCGGGTCGACCGTCCCGGTCTCCCCGGCGGTCAGTGCCGGGGCGAACCCCTCCGCGTACAGGTCGTGCGCGAGCACCTCGCAGCCGCGCCTGCGCAGTTCGTCCACCACGGCCTCGAACAGCGCGTGGTTGAAGCTCCCCGGCTTCGGGTGCGCCAGGTAGACGCCGACCCGTCGTGCACTCATGTCCCGTTCCCCCTGAGTCGGTTGCCGTGGCCGATCCTAGGCTTCGGCCGTGGTGGCGCCGCCGGCGGCCGGACCGCGCCGCCGCGCCGGGAGGTCACCACCCGCCCGGGCCGCGAACCCCGGGCGCGCGGAGCGGGCTCCGGCACTCCGTGCTCGACGCCGGTAGCGGCGCGTGACGGAAGTCCGGGCCTGTCGCGCGTCGGGCGGTGCGGCATGCCATGATCCCTGCATGGGTTCCAACGTTTACTTCGACATCACCATCAACGACGAGCCGGCCGGCCGGATCGTCTTCACGCTGTTCGACGACGTCGTTCCGAAGACCGCGCAGAACTTCCGCGAGCTGGCCACCGGCCAGCACGGCTTCGGCTACAAGGGCTCGTCCTTCCACCGCGTGATCCCGAACTTCATGCTGCAGGGCGGTGACTTCACCCGCGGTGACGGCACCGGCGGCAAGAGCATCTACGGCGAGAAGTTCGCGGACGAGAACTTCCAGATCAAGCACACCAAGCCGGGCCAGCTCTCGATGGCCAACGCCGGCCGCAACACCAACGGCTCGCAGTTCTTCATCACCACCATCGTGACCGACTGGCTGGACGGCAAGCACGTCGTCTTCGGCGAGGTCGTCGAGGGCATGGACCTGGTGAAGAAGATCGAGGCGCTCGGCTCGCAGAGCGGCCGCACCTCGGCGAAGATCACCATCGCCGACTCGGGCACCGTGGAGTAATTCCACCGCCTCCGGCGCACCGCGGAGCAGGAAGTCGGCCCGGCCGACTTCCTGCTCCGCGGCGTTTGCGCGGGGAGGGGACGCGCCGTCCGCCGGGCGGGGGCCCGTCGTCAGGTGGCCGCCGGATCGGCCGCGGGGGGTCCGGCGGTGGCGGGGGCCGGCACCCAGGTGCCCTCGCGCAGGCCCACCTTGCGGGCCGGGGCGCCGGCCCAGATCTCGCCGGGCCCGGTCGAGCGGGTGAGCACGGCGTTGGCGCCGAGGATCGTGCCCGCGCCCACCGTGAGCACGCCCTCCTTGCACACCACCTTGGCGCCCGCGCAGAGCACCGCGCCGTCCTCCACGACCACCCGCCGCATCGCGCTGAGCTCCTGCGGCACCCACGGGTCGGCCCGCCCGATCGTCACGCCGTTGTAGAGCGTCACCCCGGCACCGAGCGTGGTGTAGGGGTGCAGGACGGTGCCGAAGCCGCGGTGGAACACCGTCAGCCCGGGCCCGATCTCGGCGGCGGCCGGCACCTCCATCCCGTACAGGGCGAGCGCCTCCTGGACCAGGCGGCCCAGGAGGCGGTGACGGCGGCGGTAGATCAGTGCGGTGACGAGAGACATCCACCCATTGTGTCGGCGGCGTCACACCCCGTCACGTACGGCCGGTGGGCGTTACTTCGTGTCCGGAACGGCGGTGTCGTTCTTGAACGCGTCGAAGACCTGCTTGGCCTTGGCGGCGTCCCACTTGACCGCGGACTCGCCGGTGTTGGTCCGGAAGTCCGGGTTGGCGATCGGGACGGTGATGCTCTTGCCGCTGCCGCCGTTGACGTCCTTCATGGCGAGGAAGAGCGAGCCCAGGTCGGTCAGGCCGGCGTCCTCGTCGACGATCAGGGTGCCGAGGCCGGAGTCCACCAGCGGGTAGAAGGTGAACGGGTTGAGCACGGTGGCCGGCGAGGCGGCCTGCTTGGCCAGCGCGCCGAGGAACTTCTGCTGGTTGCGCATCCGGCCGAGGTCCTGGTCGGCCATCTGGTGCCGCTGGCGGACGAAGGCCAGCGCCTGGGTGCCGGTGAGGGTCTGGCAGCCGGCCTTGAGGTCGAGGCCGGAGTCCTTGTCCTTGACGTCCTGCTCGATGCACATGTCCACGCCGCCGACCGAGTCGACGATGCCGACGAACCCGGCGAAGCCGATCTCCGCGTAGTGGTCGATGCGGATGCCGGTGTTCAGCTCGACGGTCTGCGCGAGCAGCTTGCCGCCGCCCGCCGCGAAGGCCGAGTTGATCTTCGACGTGGTGGCCTTGACGGTCTTCCCGTTGTCGCCCGGGTGCTCGGGGATCGGCACCCACGAGTCGCGCGGGATGCTCATCAGGGTGTTCCCGTTGTCCCCGATGTGCAGGACCATCATCGAGTCGCTGCGCTTGCCGCCCGCGTGGCCGGTGTGCAGGTCCTCCTCCTGCGCGTCGGAGAGCCCGTTGCGGCTGTCGGAGCCGACGATCAGCCAGTTGGTGCCCTTGCCGGCGGCCGGACGGCCCGGGTAGTCGGCGAGCACGTTCTCGTGGTTGAGCTTGGAGTCGGCCCAGAACCAGGTCGAGACGGCGGTGATCGTCATCACGATCAGGACGCCGAACACCGACCACTTGGCGATCCGGCGCTTCGGCCAGCGCGACGGGCCGGCGGCGGAGGGCGGCTCGGTGCCGCCCGGGGCTATCGGACCGCCCGGCGCGCCGGGGCCGCCGGACCGCTCGGGACCGCCCTGCGGCGGCACCCCGGGCCGGCCCGGCTGCCCGTAAGGCTGCGGCTGCCCGTAGCCCTGCGGCTGGCCGTGGTCCTGCGGGGCTCCGTAGCCCGGCTGCCCGGACGGCTGGGACGGCCCGTACCCCTGCTCCTGCGGATCGGGCCGGCGCGGCGCCGGGGCGCCCGGTCCGCGCGGGTTCAGCGAAGCCGGCAGCGGCGGTTCGGCCGCCGTACCGCCCCCGCCGCGCCCGTACGCGCCGCCGCCGTTGCTGCCGCCGCCGTACGGGGGGTTCCCGCCGCCGCCCGGGCGGCCCTCCTGCCACGTGTTCATGTGGGAGAGGATGCCCGACGCCGGGTGCGGTGACTCCCCCCGGGGCCCCCACCAGGCCGCTTGTAGCAGTTTTGATGCACGTGCCGGATCGTTCCGGCGAAAGTTCGCGGCCGCCTCGCGCGGTACCCGCGGGGCGGTGGCCGCCCCGGCGCCCGTCCCCCGGTGTTCACCGGCCGGAAGGATCCTTGACCGGCCGGAACGCCGCGTGTTTGCATGACCGCCATGGATCAGCGATGGACCCTCACGCGTCGGCGGCACGTCGACCTCCAGCGTGTGTCCTGTTCGCTCTGTCGTGGCTGACGCGCGCCCGAATCCGCTTCCTCTCCACCCGGCTCCACCGCCGCCGTCCGCACCGCGGACGCCCCTGCCGCCGTAGCGCCGTCCCCGCTTCCCGTTCAGAGGTGAACCCCATGGCCATCGTGCTGTCCGTTTCCGGCTCCCCGTCCGCGACCTCCCGCACCACCCGCCTGCTGCGCCACGTCGACGCGCGGCTGGAGGCCCGCGGCCACCACGTCGTCCCGTTCGAGGCCCGCAGCCTGCCCGCGCACGCCCTGCTCTCGGCCGACTTCTCCCACCCCGCGATCGCCGCCGCCGCCGACCTGTTCGCCCGGGCGGACGGCGTCGTCATCGGCACCCCGGTCTACAAGGCCGCGTACTCGGGCCTGCTGAAGACCCTGCTGGACGTGCTGCCGCAGCACGCGCTGACCGGCAAGGCCGTCCTGCCGCTGGCCACCGGCGGCTCCACCGCGCACGTGCTGGCGGTGGACTACGCGCTGCGCCCGGTGCTCAGCTCGATGGGCGCCGGCCACGTCACCCAGGGCTGGTTCGTGCTCGACCGCCACATCACCGTCCGCGAGGACGGCGGCACCGCGATCGAGCGCGAGACGGACGCGCTGCTGACCCCGGTGGTCGAGGCGTTCGCGAGCGCGCTGGAGCGCCTCGCCGTGCCCGCGCTCACCGGCTGACGGGGCCTCGGGAGCGGCCCGTACGGGGCGACCCCGAGGCGGGTGGCGGCGACCCCTAGGGGGAGGGGTGCCGCGCCCCGTACAACTACGGTTGAGGCGCTTCATCCCGGCGGATGACGAGGGATCGCGGCGCCGCTCCTACCGTGGATCACATCCCCGCCGGTCCGAAGAGGGCCCGGTTCCATCGGGTCGGCAGCCCGGTCCACCGGAGAGGGTGGGGCTGGCTCCCGGTCGAGGACCTCCTCCCGCACCCTGTCGTGGCACGGGAGCGGGCGACGAGTCCGGGGGCCAACGGGTGGGCCCACTTCTTAGGAGACTCCAGTGACGACGGCAGCAGCAGCCGTGTACGACCCCCAGCTTCCCGGCGGTGCCGGTTCCGTCGCCGCCTCGGCGCGACAGGTGACCAAGGCCTACGGCAGCGGCGAGACCAGGGTCACCGCGCTGAACGCGGTGGACGTGGACATCCAGCGCGGCCGGTTCACCGCGATCATGGGCCCCTCGGGCTCCGGCAAGTCGACCCTGATGCACTGCCTGGCCGGCCTGGACACCGTGACCGAGGGCCGGATCTGGATCGGTGAGACCGAGATCACCGGTCTCAAGGACAAGCAGCTCACCAGGCTGCGCCGGGACAAGATCGGCTTCATCTTCCAGGCCTTCAACCTGCTCCCGACGCTGAACGCGCTGGAGAACATCACGCTCCCGATGGACATCGCCGGCCGCAGGCCGGACACCGCCTGGCTCGACCAGGTGGTGGAGACCGTCGGCCTCGCCGGCCGGCTCAAGCACCGCCCGACCCAGCTCTCCGGCGGCCAGCAGCAGCGCGTCGCGGTGGCCCGGGCGCTGGCCGCCCGCCCCGAGATCATCTTCGGGGACGAGCCCACCGGGAACCTCGACTCCCGGGCCGGCGCCGAGGTGCTCACCTTCCTGCGCCGCTCGGTGGACGAGCTGGGCCAGACCATCGTCATGGTCACCCACGACCCGGTCGCCGCCGGCTACGCGGACCGCGTGCTCTTCCTCGCCGACGGCGTGATCGTCGACGAGATGCACGCCCCCACCGCCGACTCCGTCCTCGAGCGCATGCGCCGTTTCGACGGCAAGCGCACCAGCTGAGCGGCGGGCCCAGGATCATGCTGCTCAAGACGTCACTGCGGAGCTTCTTCGCCCACAAGGGGCGGATGGCGCTCTCGCTGATCGCGGTCGTGCTCTCGGTCGCGTTCGTGTCCGGCACCCTGGTGTTCTCCAACACCGCCACCAGCACCTTCGACCGGCTGTTCGCCTCGACCGCCTCCGACATCTCCGTCCAGCCGCCCAAGGCCGACCTCGACGACGAGGACGACGAGCCGCACGCCACGGTCCCGACCGTGCCGGCCGGAACCGTCGAGAAGGTCGCCGCGACCGCCGGTGTGAAGCAGGCCCTCGGGCAGGTCTTCGTCTCCAACGCCGTGCTGGTCAACCCGGTCACCAACAAGCAGGTCGGCCCGACCGGCGGTGCCCCGACGCTGACCGGCAACTGGACCGACACCCCGCGCAACTCGGTCGAGATCACCAGCGGTCACGTGCCGCAGGGCGCCGACCAGATCGTGCTGGACGCCGACACGGCGAAGCGGGCGAAGCTCGGCCTCGGTGACAAGCTGCGCGTCATCACCGCCACCAACGGCACCCACGACTTCTCGATCGCCGGCATCGCCACCTTCAAGACCACCAACCCGGGTGCGGCGCTGGCCTTCCTGGACACCCCGACCGCGCAGCGGGACCTGCTCGGCAAGGCCGAGTTCACCTCGGTCGAGGCCTTCGGCGACGGCAGCCGCAGCAACGAGCAGCTCAAGGCCGACGCGCTGGGCAAGCTGGGCGGCGGCTACCAGGTGAAGACCGCGGCCGAGCAGAAGGAGGAGAACAACAAGAGCGTCGGCTCCTTCCTCAACTTCATGAAGTACGCGATGCTCGGCTTCGCCGGCATCTCGCTGCTGGTCGGCGGCTTCCTGATCATCAACACCTTCTCCATGCTGGTCGCCCAGCGCACCCGGGAGATCGGTCTGCTCCGCGCCATCGGCGGCAGCCGGCGGCAGGTGAACCGCTCGGTGCTGGTGGAGGCGCTGATCCTCGGCCTGCTCGGCTCGACCCTCGGCCTCGGCGCCGGCCTCGGCCTGGCGACCGGTCTGATCCAGCTGATGAAGGCCGTCGGCATGAACCTGAGCGCGGCCGACCTGCAGATCGGGCTGAACGTGCCCATCGCCGCGTACGCGGTCGGCATCGTGATCACCGTGCTGGCCGCCTGGATCCCGGCCCGCCGGGCCAGCCGGATCGCGCCGATGGCCGCGCTGCGCGACCACGGCACCCCGGCCGAGGCGCGCTCCAACGTGGTCCGCAGCGTGATCGGCCTCGTCCTGACCGCGGGCGGCGGCGGCCTGCTGGTGCTCGCCGCGGGCGCCGACAAGGCGGCCACCGGCGGCCAGTACCTCGGCCTCGGCGTGCTGCTCACGCTGGTCGGCTTCGTCGTCCTCGGTCCGCTGCTGGCCACCACGGTGGTCCGGGTGCTCGGCGCGCTGCTGCCGGCCGTGTTCGGCCCGTCCGGCCGGCTCGCCCAGCGCAACGCGATGCGCAACCCGCGGCGGACCGGTGCCACCGCCGCCGCGCTGATGATCGGGCTGGCGCTGGTGATCGGCGCCTCGGTCTTCACCTCCTCGGTGGTCAAGTCCACCAACGAGCAGATCGACAAGTCGGTGGGCGCGGACTACGTCGTCTCCAGCAGCCAGGGGATCATCGGCGACGCGATGGTCCAGGCGGCGAAGCGCACCCCGGGCGTGGAGCACGTCACCGAGCAGAAGGAGCTGCGCGGGGTGCTCACCGGGCCGGACGGGAAGGCCGTGAAGACGCGGCTCTCCGCGGTCTCGGCGCACTTCACCGACGACTTCCGGCTGCCGGTCAAGGCCGGCGCGGTGGAGTCGCTGCAGCAGGGCTCGCTGGTGGTCGCCGAGGACTTCGCCCAGGAGCACGGCCTCAAGGTCGGCGACCCGGTGAAGATCGACTACGGCCAGGGCCGGACCCAGTCCGTGCCGGTCGGGGTCGTGATGTCCAAGGGCGACTCGCTCTTCAACGGCGCCACCTTCATCGCCGTCGACACCGTGGCCAAGGCGGTCCCCGAGCTCCCGGCCGACGCGGTGGTCTACGGCAAGGCCGCGCCCGGGGCGGACGTCGCCAAGACGCTCGCCGCGCTGGAGGACTCGCTCAAGGACTACCCGCAGCTGAAGGTCCGTGACCAGGCCGGCTACAAGGACCTCGTCCAGGAGCAGGTCAACACCCTGCTCTACATGATCTACGGGCTGCTCGGCCTGGCGATCGTGGTCGCGGTGCTCGGCGTGGTCAACACCCTGGCGCTGTCGGTGGTCGAGCGGACCCGCGAGATCGGCCTGCTGCGGGCGATCGGGCTCTCCCGCCGCCAGCTGCGCCGGATGATCCGGCTGGAGTCCGTGGTCATCGCCCTGTTCGGCGCCCTCCTCGGCACCGCCCTCGGCCTGGCCTGGGGCGTCACCGGGCAGCAGGTGCTGAAGGACCAGGGGCTGGCGAGCCTGGCCGTGCCGACCGGCACCATCGTCGCCACGTTGATCGCCTCGGTGGTCATCGGCCTGGTGGCGGCCCTCGTCCCGGCCTTCCGGGCCGGGCGGATGAACGTCCTCGCGGCGATCGCGACGGACTGACCCCCGGATCGGGGGACCGGGGGACGGCAGGGGCCGGGTGCGCGACCGCACCCGGCCCCCGCCGCGTCGCGTGCCTAGGGGCAGATGATGTCCGCCGCCGTCTCGGCCGTCACCGGGGGAGCGGAGGGGGGCGCCGTGGCGGTGGGCGGCGGGGGAGCGGGGGTGGCGGACTGGCCCGGCGCCGCCGACGGGTGGTCGGTGCCCGCGTACACCTGCAGGGTCGGGCCGAGCCCCGGGACGGCCGTCTGCTCCGCGCCCGGCAGGGCGGCCGCCAGCGTCCGGGCCGACTCGGCCCAGCGCGGGTCGTAGCGGAGCACCGTCCGGCCGGGCGGCGTGCCCGCCGGGGCGTTGGACGGCGCGCCGGTGGTGGCGAAGCCGGCCCGCCGCAGGTCGGCGTCGACCCGGGCACCGAGCCCGGCCACCCCGGCCGCGTTGAACACCTGGACGTGCACCTGCTCCGGGGGCACGGAGGGCGGTACGGCGGGCGTCGCGGAGGGTGCCGCCGTAGGCGTCGCCGGGGGCGTCGCGACGGGCGTCGCGGGGGATGCCGCCGGGGGCGTCACCGCGGCCGCGGCCGACGGCGCGCCGCTCGCCGCGGCGCCCGCCGTACCGTCCCCCAGCGGCCGCCCGGCCCGGACCGCGTCGAACAGCGCCCGCGCCCCGGCCTGGTCCCAGACCACCGTCGAGCCCCACCCGCTCACCGGGTGGTCCACCTGCGCCAGGGGCACGGTGGCGAAGTCCGCCCGGCCCGCGGACAGCTCCTTCATCCGGGTCGCCAGGGTGATCAGCTCGTCCGCGGTGAGGTCCTTGTCGGCCTTGACCGAGCCGAGCAGACTGTCCGTCACCCGGGCCAGCCGCACCGGGTTGAGCAGGGTGCCGCTGCTGGTCACCTGGTGCAGCAGCTGCGCGGCGAACTTCTGCTGCCGGTGCATCCGGCCCAGGTCGGAGCTGCCGTCGACGTGCCGGGCGCGGACGTACTTGAGTGCCCCGGCGCCGTCCAGGGTGCTGGTGCCGGCCGGCAGGTCGAGGCCGGAGTACTCGTCCTTGAGCGGCTTGGCGGTGCACACCCGCACCCCGCCGACGGCGTCCACGGCGGAGACGAACCCGGCGAAGTTCAGCTGGACGTAGTGGTCGATCCGCAGCCCGGTGTTCTGCTCCACGGTGGCGACGGTGAGCTGCGGCCCGCCCATCCCGTACGCGGCGTTGATCTTGCCCTTGCCGGCCGGGACCTCCCGGTGGGTGAGCTGGTCCCGGTGCGCGGGGATGTCCACGTACGAGTCGCGCGGGATGCTGACCACCCCGGCCCGGGCGCCGTCCCCGGCGAGCCGGACGATCATCATGGTGTCGGTGCAGTGGCAGGACTCGCCCCCGGCGTGCAGCACGTCCTTGAGCGTCCGCTCCGGGATGCCGTCCCGTTCGTCGGTGCCGACCACCAGGAAGGTGGTGGCGCCGTCGTCGGCGGGCCGGGCCTGGTCGCCGCTGAAGGCGTCCACCCGGTCGATCGAGCCCAGACCGTGCAGGACCGCCCAGCCGCCGCCGGAGGTGGCCAGGACGCCGAGGGCGAGGCCGGCGGCCAGCCGGCGCGGCCACACCCGGCGCCGCTCGGCCGGGAAGGGGAGGGGGGAGACGGGCATCTCTCGGATGGTAGGGGCGCCCGTACCGGGCCGGGTGGGGGCGCGCCGGGGGCGGGTCGTACGGTGGGCGCGACCGGCGAAACGTTCTTTCGGCGCAGGCTTCGCGGAGCCGCCCAGACCGGGACAGGACGGAGACCCGCCCGCACCGGTACGGTTGGCCCCGATGAACACCAAGGCTGCTGAGGAGCTGCCGGCGGTCTCCGTGATCATGCCGGTGCTGAACGAGGAACGACACCTGCGCACGGCCGTCCGGCACATCCTGGAACAGGACTACGCCGGGCCGATGGAGGTGGTGATCGCCCTCGGTCCGTCCTCCGACCGGACCGCGCAGATCGCCGCCGAACTGACCGCCGAGGACCCGCGGGTCCGGACCGTGGAGAACCCCACCGGTCGCACCCCGGCCGGGCTGAACGCCGCGATCCGCGGCTCCAGCCACCCGATAGTGGTCCGCGTCGACGGGCACGGCCTGCTGACCCCCGGCTACATCACCACGGCCGTCCGGCTGCTGGGCGAGATGGAGGCGGCCAACGTCGGCGGCATCATGCACGCCGAGGGCGAGACCGAGTGGGAGAACGCGGTCGCCGCCGCGATGACCTCCAAGATCGGCGTCGGCAACGCGGCCTTCCACACCGGCGGCCTGGCCGGCCCGGCGGACACCGTCTACCTCGGGGTGTTCCGGCGCGAGGTGCTGGAGAAGCTCGGCGGCTACAACGAGGAGTTCATCCGCGCCCAGGACTGGGAGCTCAACTACCGCATCCGCCAGGACGGCGGGCTGATCTGGTTCACCCCGCAGCTGCGGGTCACCTACCGGCCCCGGCCGAACGTGCGGGCGCTCGCCAAGCAGTACAAGGACTACGGCCGTTGGCGCCGGGTGGTCACCCGGTACCACAAGGGCTCGGTCAACCTCCGCTACCTCGCCCCGCCGGCCGCCTTCCTGGGCGTCACGCTCGGCCTGGTGCTCGGCGCCGCCGTCCACCCGGTCTTCCTCGCCGCGCCCGGCGCCTACCTGCTGGGCATCCTCGGCGGCGCGGTGGTCGAGGGCCGCGGTCTCGCGGCGAGGGCCAAGGCGCTGCTGCCGGTGGCGTTCGCGACCATGCACCTCAGCTGGGGCTTCGGCTTCCTCACCTCGCCGCGCTCGCTGGCCCGCCGGGTGATCGCCAGCCGCGCGCCCTCCCCGGCCAACGTGGTGTCCGAGGTCCACTGAGCGCCGGGGCCGCCGCCCCGCGGACCCCGGCCCCGCCTGCCCCGCCGGCCCGGTCCGGCCGATGCCGCCGACCCGCCCTCCCGTCCCCGCCGTCGACGCCATCGTCGGGCGCCCCGGGGCGGGTTGAGGGCGGGTCCGTCGTCGGCGCCCACGTCGAACCGGGCGCGGAGTCGGACGACGCCGGAACCGGACGGCCCGGACCGCCGGCGCCGCCCGCGGACCGGCGAGCGGTGCCGCGAGACCGGCGGCACCCCCGGCCTGGTGCGGCGCCTGCTTCCCGCCGCGGCGCCTACTTCGCGCAGACGTCGGTGTCGTCCGCCTGGACGCGCTGGAGGTCCTTGGGCGCCTCGGTGGGCGCGGCGGCCGGGGTGGCCGGGGTGGCCGGCGCCGCCGGTGCGTCCTTGCCGAGCACCAGGACCAGGCCGTCCTTGGCGCCCGCCTTCGGGTCCTCCTCGGCCGCGTCGGCCGGCAGGCCGAGTGCGGCGGCCAGCGCGGCCGCCTCGGCGGCCTTTCCGGCCGGGTAGGAGACCGAAGTGGCCGGGGTGGCGGGCACGTTGGGCGCGGTCGCGGCCCTGGCGAAGCCCATCGCCCGGAGCTTGTCGACGGTCTGCTGCGCCTGCCCGGGCGTCCCGCTGCCGTTGCGCACCGTCACCCGGACGTCCTTGGCGTCCACCGCGGTGGCGGTGGCGGTGGCCGTCGGCGAGGGCACGGTGGCCGCCGGGGCGGAGGCACCGGGCGAGGCCGGGGCGGCCGGGGCGGTGGCCGCGGTCAGGGAGCGGTCGTTGGCGACCAGCGAGAAGACCTGCCCGGCGTCGGGCTGCTTGAGCACCAGCCGGTTCTCGTCCTTCGGGTCGTCCAGCACCGGCACGGTGGTGAAGGTGATGTTCCTGGTGTCGACCTTGCTGACGTCCAGCGCGAGGTCCTTCAGCTTGTCGACGCTGCCGATCCCGTCGTCCACGGTGAGCGCCTTGGTGGCGGCGTCGGCGAGCTTCCACAGCTTGGTCGGGCTGGTCAGGGTGTCACTGCTCTTGATCGAGCGGATCATCGAGCTGATGAACTGCTGCTGCAGCGGGATCCGGGTGAGGTCGCCGCCCAGGCCGACGGCGTGCCGGGTGCGGACGAAGGCCAGCGCCTCGTCGCCCTGCACCACGTGCCGGCCCTTGGTCATCCGCAGGTGCGAGTCCGGATCGTTGATGTCCTTGGCCGCGCACACCTCGACCCCGCCGACGGCGGCGGAGAGCGTCTTCACGGCCTCGAAGTTGACCATCACGAAGTGGTCGACCCGGATGCCCGTCGTCTTCTCGACGGTCTTCCAGGTGCAGCCCGGATCGCGGCCCTCCTGGCCGAGGCTCTCGTTGAACATCGCCCGCGCCGAGCCGGGGATCTTCTTCCCGGCCGTGGTCTCGCAGTCCGGGATCGGCACCATCAGGTCGCGCGGGATGCTGACCACGGTCGCGTTGCTGCGGTCCTTGGCGACGTGGAAGAGCAGGGTGGTGTCGGCGTGCCCGGTGCTGCCCTCGTCGCCGTACTGGCGGCCCAGGCCCTCCCGGCTGTCGGTGCCGATCACCAGGATGTTCAGCGCGTCCCCGGCCGGCTTCGGCCGCTCCGCCTCACTGCCCAACTGCACCTTGACGGCGGTGATGTTGTCGTTGAAGTGCTGGTACAGGTAGTACGCGCCGCCGCAGCCGGCCGCCAGGACCATGGCGCCGACCCCGGCCGTCCACCTCAGCGCCCGCCGACGGCGGTCGCGCTTGGCGTTGGCCAAGCGGCGGCGACCCGCCCGGCCGCCGGTGCGGGCGGGGCCGGGGGCGGTCCCCGGCGTGGGTGCGGCTCCGTCGGCGGGCCCGGGAGCGACCGCCCGGCGGTGTTGCGCCGGGATGCCCGCGGCGGGGTCCACCCGGCCGGCGGGGGCCGCCTCCTGCCTGTCCTGCTGCACGGGGGTTCCCTCCCTCCGACCGTCCACGGGCCGGTGAGCAAGCCGCGCACCGACCCGGACACACTAGACGAGCCGAGTGAGGGAATTGTTCCTGATGTGATCTCCGCCATGTCCGGAAACGGCAATTCAGCGGGTAATCGGGGGTCCGGGGAATTCCCCGGGAAAGCCCGCGAAGATCATGATCTGTACACAAAAGGGTGACCCGTGACCCCGACCAGCGGTCAACGGCCCGCGCAGGCGTCCACGTCGGCCGTGCGCCCCTCGAAGGAGGGCGGCACCGTCGGGGAGGGGGACGTCCCGGCGGTCCGGTCCGGTCCGGCGTCCGGCGTCCGCCCGGAGGACGCGCTCGCGAACGTCGTCGCGGACACCGCCGCGGACGCCGGCCCGGAGGCCGTCGCGGACGTCGTCGTCCCCGGGGTCGCGCCCGGCGTCGCGGCCGGGGTCGCAGCCGGCGGGTGGACGGCGATCGGCCGGTCGTCGCGCAGGGCGGTGAACAGCTGGGTGGTCTGCGGCTGCACGAACTCGTCCCGGTCCGAGTCGAAGCGGTACGGGCGGCGCGGCGCGGTCAGGAACACCACGTCCGCGGAGGGGATGCCGCGCAGGTCCTGGGTCAGGTCGTAGAGCGCGCCCAGCGAGGAGAGCCCGCCGTCGGCCTTGACGGAAGAGGTCGCCGCGTCCAGCAGCGGCCAGAGCTTAGCCGGATTCAGCAGCACGCCCTGCGACTGCACCTTGCGGATCAGCGCGGCCAGGAACTGCTGCTGACGGCCCATCCGCTGGGTGTCGCTGCCGTCCCCGAGGGTCTCCCGGGCCCGGACGTAGCCGAGCGCCTGCTCGCCGTGCAGGGTCTGCCGCCCGGCCGGGAGGTCCAGCTTGGCGTCCTTGTCGTGGATCGCCTGCGGCACGCAGACCTCGACCCCGTCGACGGCGTCCACCATCGCCTTGAACCCGGTGAAGTCGAGGATCACGTAGTGGTCGATCCGGATGCCGCTCAGCTGCTCGACGGCGCGGATCGAGCAGGCCGGGCCGCCGGTCTCGAACGCCGCGTTGAACTGCATCAGCGCGGGCCTGGTCCGGGTGCCGTCCGGCTTCTCGCAGGACGGCACGGTGACCATGACGTCGCGGGGGATGGAGACGGCGGTCGCGTGCCGGCGGTCCGCCGCCAGGTGCAGCAGGATCGTGGTGTCCGAGCGCTGGCCGCCCGCCGCGCCGTACGAGGCGTTGGTGCCGGTCCGGTCGTCGCTGCCGATCAGCAGGATGTTCTGGGCGCCCTTGGCCCCGGCGGTGCGGCTGGGCCGTTCGGCCTCCAGCCGGGCCAGCAGCCGGTCGGTGGCCGAGTCGGTCTGGATGTTCCCGTCGAGCTTGCGGTAGGCGATCCAGAGCAGCGTGCCGCAGGCGACCAGCAGGAAGGCGAGCACGCCGGCGGTGATCATCAGCCACCGCCGGCGCCGCCGTCGGGGTGCGGTCGGGGAGTCCGGGTCCGCGGGGGCGTCCCCGGGAGGGGGCGGGTCGGTCGGGGGGTGCTCGGTGTCGTCCTCGGCCATGGCAGGGATCCCTACCCGCCGGGCCGGAGCGGGCGGTTACCCGAGGCGCAGTGTCACCCGTTCGGATTCGGTCCGCTTCTCCCACTGCTCGGCGCTCAGGCCCTCGGAGTTGCGGCAGAGCACCACGGAGGCGCCGGCCGCGAGCGGGGCCAGCAGGCCGGCCTCCAGACCCGCCCAGTCGTCGTACGAAAGGGTGGAGAGCACCCGGTCGCCGGCCTTGACGCCCAGCCGGACCGCGCCCTCGCGGGCCAGCTGCACGGTCTGCTCGCCGGTCAGCTTCAGCGGCAGGCCGTCCACCTCGGTCTCCAGCGCGGGCGCGTCCGGCGTGACGGGGGAGTACGGCGCGAACCGGTCGCCCTGGCCGGGCACCTCGGCGGCGTAGTCCAGGAACCCGTCCGGGCGCTGCGGGAAGCGCCCGCCCAGCGGGCGCAGGGCGAGGGCCACCCGTTCGCCCCCGCACGCCTGGGCGGCCTCCAGGCCGTCCGGGCCGCTGACCACCAGGTCGGCCTCGCCGGGCTCGCCGCCGGGCACCGCCGTCACGCCGACGGACCAGCAGGCGAGCAGCCAGACGGCGCTCTGCCAGTGGGCGGGCAGCAGCAGTGCGGCCCGGTCGCCCGGTCCGGCGTTCAGCTCGTCCTGGAGGAGGTTGGCGGTCTTGGCCACCCAGTTGTCGAAGGTCCGGGCGGAGAGCTCCACCCGTTCGCCGGTGGCGTCGTCGTAGAACGTGACCAGCGGGGCCGCGGGGTCGACTGAGGGAGTGCCACCTCGCAGGTATGCGTGCAGCAGCTCGACGGGGGTGCGGGCATCGGCAGCGAAAGGCGCAGTCATGGTGCGTCCCAGCCTACGGCCTTCGGGCGGGCGACCGGGAGGGGTGCCGGACGGGGGTGAACTGGCGTGGCGTCAGAAGCGGTTTGTCGTCAATATCCTTTTTATGCGTATCTCACTTCTTGCGGGCGCCGCCGCCGGCTGCGTCGCCGCCCTGCTCCTCCAGCCCCTGGCCGTCGGCGCCGTCACCGACCCGGCCCCGACCCGGCGCACCTCGGCCGGCGGCGGATCGGTGACGACCCTGCCGCTCGCCCACAGCGAGCACGGGTCCTCCAAGCGGACCACCAAGCCCTTCTCACTCGTCGGGGTCAGCTGGGACGACCCGCGGGGCTCGCTGGAGGGCGGCTCGGTCCGGGTCCGGACCCGCAGCATCGCCACCGGCGCGTGGAGCGAGTGGCAGCACCTGGACATCGACGGCGAGGACGCGCCCGACGAGCGGGACGGCCGGGCCGGTGCGCGGGGCGCCTCGACGCCGCTGTGGACCGGTCCGAGCGACGGCGTGGCCATCGAGGTCACCCCCGGTCCGCGCGGCCTGCCCACCGGGCTGCGGGCCGAGCTGGTCGACCCCGGACACGGCGCCACCGCCGCACCCACCGCCCCGCGCACCCTTCCGGCCGAATCGTCACCCGCCCGGCGGGCCGACCACGAGGCGCCGCGGCCGGGCATCGTCACCCGGGCCGGCTGGGGCGCCGACGAGTCGCTGCGCGACCCGGGCTTCGTCTACACCGGGCCGGTCCGCGCGGTCTTCGTGCACCACACCGCCACCGCCACCGACTACGCGTGCAGCGACGCACCGCAGATGATCCGGGCGATCTACCAGTACCACGTCCAGAGCAACGGCTGGCGGGACATCGGCTACAACTTCCTGGTCGACCGCTGCGGCACCATCTACGAGGGCCGGGCCGGCGGCGTCGACCAGCCCGTGTTCGGCGCGCACACCCTCGGCTTCAACACCGACACCACGGGCGTCGCCGCGCTCGGCACCTTCACCTCGACCGGCCCGGAGCAGGCGCTGGTCGACGGCGTCAGCAAGATCGCCGCCTGGAAGCTCGGTCTGACCGGCCAGGACGCCGGCGGCGCGACCGACCTGACCTCCGGCTCCTCGCAGAGCCGCTACCCCAAGGGCACGGTCGTCTCCTTCGCCACCGTCTCCGGCCACCGGGACGCCTTCAGCACCGAATGCCCCGGCGGCGGCCTCTACGACCGGCTCGGCGACATCCGCTCCTGGGCCGCCCACCTCCAGGGGCGCTGACCCCCGCCTCCGGACCTCCGCTGCACCGGCCCTCGCCCCCGGACCTCCGCTACCCCGGCCCCCTCCCCCGGACCTCCGCTACACCGGCCCCGGACCCCGCCCGATCAAGGCGCGCAGCTCCGCTGTGAGCGCCCGGGCGAGGTCCGGCCGGAGGTCGTAGCGGGCCGGGGTGTTCTGCATCAGCGCGATCCGCCACCCCGCGCCCGTGTTGACCGCGATCACCGTCTGCAGGGCGTTGAGTGCCGGATCGAGGTCCTCGGCGTCGTCCGGCACCAGCCCCGCGACGGCGTCCAGCTGCACCACCCCGGGCCCGAGCGCCCGGACCTTGCGCACCTTGGCGACGTACTCGGGCGTGGCGTGGTCGGCGAAGACCCGCCCCAGCTCGGCGGCGATCACCGACCGCCCGTCGTACCGGGTGCCGTCGAAGCCGATCACCTCCCCCTCCTCGGCGAACGGCCCGGCGAAGGCCGCGCCGTCCCGCAGGTTCCAGCCGTCCAGCGCCCGGTGGTAGAGCGCGCGGACGGCGCTCTCGTCCGCGGGGGACAGCTCCGGCAGCCGCGTATCGTTCATATCCCCATGGTCGACGAAGGCGGTGGAGCCGGACAGCGGAGGAGATGAGCGGTGGTGACGGGCGACGCTGCGACCGGGCCTGCGACGGTCCGCCGGTGGCGGCCGGGCTTCCCGCTGGACGCGGGCCGGACGCTGCTGCCGCTGCGCCGCGGTCCCGCCGACCCCGCGTACCGGACCACCGGCGACGGCGCGGTGTGGCGGGCGTCCCGGACCCCGGCCGGCATCGGCACGCTGCGGGTGCTGGCCCGCCCGGCCGAGGGAACGGTCGAGGCGAGCGCCTGGGGCCCGGGCGCGGAGTGGCTGCTGGACCGGCTGCCGGCCCTGCTCGGCGCGGACGACGACCCGGCGGGCCTGATGCTGCCGCCCGGTCCGCTGCGGGAGGCCCAGCGGCGTGCGGCCGGCGTGCGGCTCACCCGCACCGGGCTGGTCCTGGAGTCACTGGTGCCCGCGATCCTGGAGCAGAAGGTCACCACCTCCGAGGCGTACCGCGCCTGGCGGATCCTGCTGCGCGACTTCGGCACCCCGGCACCCGGGCCGGCCGAGGGGATGCGGGTGGCGCCCTCGGCCCGGGAGTGGTCGCTGATCCCCAGCTGGGAGTGGCACCGCGCGGGCGTCGACCCCAAGCGCTCGGCGACCGTCCAGCGTGCCGTCCGGCTGGCCCCCCGGCTGGAGGAGGCGTCGGCGATGGACCAGGCCGAGGCCTTCGCCCGGCTGACCGCCGTCCCGGGCGTCGGCGTCTGGACGGCCGCCGAGACGCTCCAGCGCAGCAACGGTGACCCGGACGCGGTCTCGGTCGGCGACTACCACCTCCCCAACCTGGTCGGCTGGGCCCTGGCCGGCCGCCCCCGCAGCGACGACGCGCAGATGCTCGCCCTGCTGGAGCCCTACCGCCCCCACCGCCACCGCCTCTGCCGCCTCCTGCTGAGCACCGGCACCCACGCCCCCCGCTACGGCCCCCGCCTCACCCCCAACGACCACCGTGGCAGGTGAGCCGCCGGGCGGGCCCTACCGCACCTCGATGAAGGCGTCGGCGCTGCGGGCCGGGCGGTCGCGGGGCGGCTCGGCGGGGCGGCCGACCGCGACGGCGCCCATCGGGTCCCAGTGGGCGGGGAGGTCGAGGGCGGCGCGGACGGTGTCGCGGCAGAACATCGTGGAGGAGACCCAGGCGGAGCCGTAGCCCTCGCCGGTGAGGGCGACCAGGAAGTTCTGCACGGCGGCGCCGATGGCGACGGTGAACATCTCCCGTTCGGCGGTGGCGCGGCGCTCGTCGGGGTAGTCGTGCGAGCCGTCCATCACCAGGCAGGGGACGACCAGGTACGGCGCGGCGCGCAGGACGTCGCCGCGGGCGGTGCGCCGGGCGATCCGGGCGTCGTCCCAGCCGTCGAGTTCGCGAAGGTCGCGCTGCCAGGCGGCGAGCATCGCGTCCAGCAGCGCGGTCCGGGTCCCGGGGGACTCCAGCAGCACGAACCGCCAGGGCGTGGTGTGGTGCGGGGCGGGCGCGGTGACGGCGGCGGCGACCGCGCGGCGGACGGCACCGGGGTCGACCGGGTCGGGGCCGAAGGCGCGGATGGTGCGCCGCAGCGTGACGGCCCGGCGCAGGGCCTCCGAGGTGCCGAGCCGGAACATGTCCTCGGCGGCGGGGCGGACCAGCGGCCGGGCGCCGTCGCCGTCCTCGGCGGTGACCAGGTGGCCGAGGCCGCGGACCACGGCGACCGGGGTGCCGGTGGCCTTGCCCTTGACGAGGTCGGCGGCGGCGGCCAGCTCGTCGGCGGTGGCGGTGACGGTGAGCGTCAGCTCGTTGCCGTGGCTGTCGCTGCGGCCGCGGTGGTCCTCCAGGACGGGGAGTCCGGCGGCGCCGATGGCGACGTCGGTGAGCCCGTTGCGCCAGGGCCGGCCGAAGGTGTCGGTGACGACGACGGCGAGCCGGCGCCCGGTGAGCTGCTGGAGGCGGGCGCGCAGGGCGCGCGCGGAGGCGTCCGGGTCCTCGGGCAGCAGCAGCACGGTGCCGGGGGCGGTGTTGGAGGCGTCGACGCCGGCGGAGGCCATGACGAAGCCGTTGCGGTTCTCGACGATCCGGGCCGGGCCGCGCCGGGCGACCACCCGGACGGTCTCGGCGTCGATCGCGGCCTCGCGGTCGACGGCGTGCAGCACCCGGCCCTCGGCCTTGCTGACGATCTTCGAGGTGACGAGCAGGATGTCGCCGTCCTGGTAGTCGCCGGCCTTGGCGATCAGCGCGCCGAGGTCGGAGCCGGGGTCGATCTCCGGCAGGCCGCCGACCGGGATGACCTGCAGGGCGGCCGGGTTCACGCCCGGACCTGCTCGGCGAGCGCCAGTGCGGCCCGGGCCATCTCGGCGGTGGCCGCGACGTCGGTCATCAGCAGCGGGACGGCCCGGCAGGCGATCCCCCCGGCCTCGACGGCGGCGACCGCGGCCTCGTCGGCGGTGTCCACCAGCCACCCGTCCAGCAGGCCCTCCCGTCGCCCGCCACCGTCCTCGCCCGTGCTGCTCCGCAGCGCGGCCCTGCCGCCGTAGTCGAGTGCGACCGCCTCGGCGGTGGCCTCGACGCCGACGGCGGCGAGCACCTTGTCGGCCATGCCGCGCACCGGCGCCCCGCCGATGATCGGCGAGAGCCCGACCACCGGCGCGGAGGCCGCGGCGATCGCGGCCCGGATGCCGGGGACAGCGAGGATGGTGCCGATCGAGACGACCGGGTTGGACGGCGGGAAGAGGATCACGTCGGCGGCCGCGATGGCCTCCAACACGCCGGGCGCGGGCTTGGCGGTGTCCGCGCCGACCGGGATGATCGCCTCGGCGTCGACGGCGGCGTGCAGCCTGACCCAGTACTCCTGGAAGTGGACCGCCCGGGTGCCGGCCTCGTCCGTGATCCTCACGTGCGTCTCGACCCGGTCGTCGCTCATCGGCAGCAGCCGCACACCCGGCTGCCAGCGCACGCAGAGCGCCTCGGTGACCTGGCTGAGGGTGTACCCGGCGGTGAGCATCTGGCTGCGGACGAGGTGGGTGGCGAAGTCGCGGTCGCCGAGGCCGAACCACTCGGGCCCGACGCCGTACTCCTTCATCTCGGCCTTGATCGACCAGGTCTCGTCGGCGCGGCCCCAGCCCTGCTCCTCGTGGATGCCGCCGCCGAGGGTGTACATGACGGTGTCGAGGTCGGGGCAGACCTTCAGGCCGTAGAGGTGGATGTCGTCACCGGTGTTGCCGATGACGGTGATCTCGTCCTCCGGACCGATGGCCTCCCGGAGTCCGCGCAGGAAACGCGCTCCGCCGATCCCGCCTGCCAGTGCCACGATGCGCATGCGCCCATCCTGCCACGGACCGTCAGGTCGTCGGCCCGACCGTCGACCTGCCGTCGACCGGTGCCGCCACCGCCCGCCGTCAGCGGACCTCGGCCTGCTGCTGCGGGTGCTGCTCGGGGACGGCGCCGCCGCCGTACTGGTTCATCTCGGTCAGGCCCGGCGTGTAGAGGTGGATGGAGACGGCCGGTTCCAGCGCGCCGTTGACCACCTCGTGCAGGTAGCCGGGGGAGAACACCCGCTGGCCGCCGGGGCGCAGGGTGCGCGCACCCTCGCCCGCGTGCGTGAGGGAGCGCTCGATCAGCTCGCCCCGGACGACGGTCAGCACGCCGGAGGAGGTGCCGTGGTCGTGGAAGCCGCTGCTCTGGCCGGGCAGCCAGCTGAGCAGCCAGACCTCGTAGCCGGGCCCGGTCTCCAGTCGGGCGTACCAGCGGGTGAGCGCGTCGTAGCGGACCAGCGGTTCCCAGCGCGCCCGGTCCGCGGCGATCTCGCGGACCAGCCGGGCGTGGTCGGCGACGGTGGTGGGGTGGGTGGGCAGGTCGGTGCGGGCCAGGTGCGGGAAGGCGAGCGGGTCGCCGGCGATGGAGACGTCGCTCAGGCCGTCGGTCCAGGTGCGGCCGGGGGTGGCGGTGGCCGGGGGAGGGGTGCTCGGCGCGAGGGTGCGGCGGGCGGTCTTGTTGCGGTCGCGGTTCCGGTGGCGGAGGCGGGGCATTCGCACGGGGTCGTCCTCGGAGTACGGCTGGTTCGTCGGGGATCAGCCGGATCCGGGATGTCCTGGGGCGGGAATCGCGGGCGGCCTCTGTGCTTCCTGGGCGGCGCGCGGTGGGACGCGGGCGCCTAGCTACAGCAGGAACAGAGGCGACAACAAGGGTTCACGGCACGGCGGAGCGCGGAACCGCTCCGGGGGCTGGTGAACTCTGACATGGGAGAAAGGAGACCGCACCCGGCGGCCCGGTGTCAAGCGGGGATCTGGGGCATTCGGGCGACTTGGGTCAGAAGTACCCGATGGGGTGATAAATCACCCTCTATGTTTCGATGAGAAGATCGCCGGGAAGGAGGCCGATGACCGGCCTGTGATGGTGACTGCGTGTCACTCGGCGCAAGGTTGCGGATGGTTCGACGGCGTTCGGGCGACAAGTCCGATCTGTCCGAATATGTACACTATTCGTAACAGCTTGGTGCCGGGGAGTGAATCCCGACCCCAATACCAGAGCTCGGCTTGACTGGGCCAGAGTGACGCAACTGTAATTTCACTCGTGTCGTCGGCCGCACGAGGCAACGGCAACCACGGGGACGCCAAATAGGGGCAGAGGAGGCGCGCCACATGAGCGAGCTCTTTGAGCTGTTGATCGGTGACGGCATCGAGGAGGACGAAGAGGAACTCGGCTGGCAGGAGCGCGCACTGTGCGCCCAGACCGACCCCGAGTCCTTCTTCCCGGAGAAGGGCGGCTCCACCCGCGAGGCCAAGAAGGTCTGCCTCGCCTGCGAGGTCCGCTCCGAGTGCCTGGAGTACGCCCTCGCCAACGACGAGCGTTTCGGCATCTGGGGCGGTCTCTCCGAGCGTGAGCGCCGGCGGCTCAAGAAGAGCGCGGTCTGAACGGGTCGGCCCCTGGCCCAGCCGACCTTTCGACAGTCACACATTCGTACGGGCGCCTCACCGCCGTGGTGGGGCGCTTTCGTGTTCCCGGCCCGTTTCCGCCATTTCCGCGCCCGATCTCGTGATTGCGGCCCGCTCTCCTGTTCGCGCGGCCGCATTCGTGATTCCGCGGCCGGGGCGGGCCCGCCGGGCGTCCCCCGTCCACAGCCTCTCCACGGCACCGCGGACGAAGAGGCCATCCGGAGCCGTTAGTGTGGTGCGCCATCCGGTTGCCGTTCACCGGCTGTGTCCACCGAGAACTGGGGCCCGCGCACTCGATGACCGTCTACAGCCACCAGAGCGGCTTCACCGCTGCCAGGCCGCCCGCCTACCCGCGCCACCTGGTCACCGCCGTGATCGTCTCGCACGACGGCGCCCGCTGGCTGCCGCAGGCCCTGGCCGGCCTGCTCGGCCAGGACCGCCAGGTCCAGCGGGTGCTCGCCGTCGACACCGGCTCCACCGACAACTCGCCGCAGCTGCTCGCCGACACCCTCGCCGACTGGCTGCCCGAGAGCGGCCCGACCATCCTGAGCCGCCGGGCCGGCTTCGGCACCGCCGTCGGCGAGGCCGTCTTCAACAGCCCGCCGCTGCGCCCGGAGGACCTCCCCTACCGGCTCGACCCCTCCGGGTACGACCCGGTCACCGGCGGCTGGGACGACTTCGGCGACCCGCTCGGCCACGAGGACGACCTCGGCCGCGGCGGCCCGCGCGAGACCCAGCCGGTCGAGTGGCTCTGGCTGCTGCACGACGACTGCGAACCGCAGACCGACGCCCTGCGCCGGCTGCTCCAGGTCGCCGACTCCACGCCCAGCGCCGCCGTCGTCGGCCCCAAGCTGCGCAGCTGGTACGACCGCCGCCAGCTGCTGGAGGTCGGCGTCACCATCGCCCGCTCCGGCCGCCGCTGGACCGGCCTCGACCGCCGCGAGCAGGACCAGGGCCAGCACGACCAGGTCCGCCCGGTGCTCGCCGTCTCCACCGCCGGCATGCTGGTGCGCCGCGACGTCTTCGAGGAGCTCGGCGGCTTCGACCGGGCGCTGCCGCTGATGCGCGACGACACCGACTTCTGCTGGCGGGTCAACGCCGCCGGCCACCGCGTCGTGGTCGCCCCCGACGCCGTGCTGCGGCACGCCGAGGCGGCCAGCCGCGAGCGCCGCTCGATCGACTGCGCCTCGTCCCACCCGCACCGGGTGGACAAGGCCGGCGCCGTCTACACCCTGCTCGCCAACTCCAAGGGCGCGCTCTTCCCCTACGTCCTGCTCCGCCTGGTGCTCGGCACCCTGCTGCGGGTCGTCACCAACCTGCTCGGCAAGGACCCGAAGCAGGCCTTCGACGAACTCGCCGGCCTCGGCCACGAGCTGGTCCGGCTGCCCCGGCTGCTGCTCGCCCGCAAGCGCCGGGCCCGGACCAGGGCCGCCGACGCCCTGGACGACCGCACGCTCTTCCCCGCACCCGGCGCCACCGCCCGGCTCGCCGTCGAGGGCGCGATCAGCTCCCTCGGCATAGGGGGAGCCGACGACTCCGGCGCCGGCCGGCACGGCTCGGTCGAGGCCGGTCCGGGCGACGAGGACGCCGAGGACCTGGTCGTCGAGCAGTTCGCGCTGATCAAGAAGCTGGCCCGGCGCCCGGCACCGGTGCTCTTCACCGCCCTGCTGCTCTTCGCCCTGGCCGCCTGCCGCGGCCTGCTCGGCGGCGGCGACCTCTTCGGCGGTGCCCTGCTGCCCGCCACCGACGGCGCCGGCGGCCTCTGGTCGATGTACGCGGACGCCTGGCACCCCGTCGGCACCGGCTCCACCGCCGCCGCGCCGCCGTACCTCGGCGTGCTGTCGGTGCTCTCCTGGATGCTGTTCGACCACGCCGACCTCGCGGTCACCCTGCTGGTCGTCCTCGCCGTGCCGCTCTCCGCCGTCAGCGCCTACCTGGTCTCCCGGCCGCTGATCGACTCCAAGCTGGTCCGCGCCTGGGCCAGCGCCACCTACGCGCTGCTGCCCGCCGCCACCGGCGCGCTCGCCCAGGGCCGGATCGGCACCGCCGTGCTGGCCGTGCTGCTGCCGCCGCTGGCCCGCGCCGCCGCGATCGGCGCCGGCCTCGGCATCCGCGCCGAGAGCGCGGCCAAGGGCGCCCGGCCCGGCTGGCGGCCGGTCTGGATGACCGTCCTGCTGCTCACCCTGGCCACCGCCTTCGTCCCGCTGGTCTGGGCGCTGGCCGTGCCGCTCTGCCTGGCCGCGCTGGCCGCCGCGGTGGTGCGCGGCGGGGCGTTCGGCTCCGGCGGGGAGGCGCTGCGCCTGCTCGGGCTGCGCGTCCTGGTGATCCTCGCGGTGCCGGTGGGGGTGCTCGCGCCCTGGTCGCTGCAGGTGCTCGCGCACCCGCAGCGGCTGCTGCTGGAGGCCGGCCTGCCCGGCCTGCACGGCGGCGGTGCGAGCGCGCTCGGGCTGGTGCTGGTCAACCCCGGCGGCGCCGGGGTGCCGCCGGTCTGGCTCTCGGCGGGCGTGGTGCTCGCCGCGCTGGCCGCCCTGCTGCGCGCCGACCGCCGCCGCGCGGTGCTCGCCGCCTGGGGCGCCGCCGGCGCCGGCATGGTCTTCGCGGTCGCGGTGGCCGGCACCACGGTGACCCCGGCCTCCGGGGGCCCGGGCGTGCCCGCCTGGGCCGGCCCGGCCTCGCTGCTCGCCGGCATCGCCCTGCTGGCCGCCGCCGCGATCGGTGCCGACGGCGCCAACGCCCGCGTGGCCGGCATCGCCTTCGGCTGGCGCCAGCCGGTCGCCGCCCTGGTGGTGGCCGCCGCCGTGCTGGCCCCGCTGGGCACCGGGATCTGGTGGGCCGTCACCGGCGCCGACGGCCCGCTGCACCGCGACCGCTCCGCCCAGGTGCCCGCCTTCATCGCCGAGGAGGCCGGGACCACCGACCGGGCCCGCACCCTGGTCGTCACCGGCGACCCGAAGGGCGGCTCGGTCACGTACACCCTGGTGCGCGGCGCCGGCCTGACGCTCGGCCAGGCCGAGTCCACCGTGGACCCGGCCACCGGCACCACCGAGGGCCTGAACAAGGTGGTCGGCAGCCTGCTGGCCGGCTCCGGCGCGGACCAGGCCGGCGCGCTGGCCGGCTACGGCATCGCCTACGTCCTGGTGGACAAGCCGGCCATCGGCGCCTTCAAGGACGTCCTGGACACCACCCCCGGCCTGGTCAAGGCCAACCAGGACGGCGGCGCCGCGCTCTGGCAGGTCAACGGCACCCCGGCGACCCGCGCCCTGATCACCGCCCCCGGCGCCGCCCCGGTGGTGGTCCCGTCCGGCGAGCGCGACATCGACACGGCCGTCCCGGCCGGCCCCGAGGGCCGGGTGCTCCGCCTCGCCGAGGCCGCCGCCCCCGAGTGGAAGGCCACCCTGGACGGCACCGCGCTGGAGGCCACCACCGTCGACGGCTGGGCGCAGGGCTTCAAGCTCCCGGCCGGCGGCGGCACGCTGGTCGTCACCCGCGAGGGCAGCCTGCTGCACACCGGCTGGATCTGGGCGCAGCTGCTGCTCGGCCTGACCGTCCTGGTGCTGGCCCTGCCCGGCCGCCGCAACCACAACGACGACGACCTGCCCGAGGAGGTGGTCGCCGCCGCCGCGCTGGCCGCCGCCGCCCAGGCGCAGGCGCCCGCCCCGGGCAGCCGCCGGGCCCGCCGGATGGCCGAGCGCGAGGGCGGCGAGGCCGGCGACGCGGACGGCGGCGTCTACGAGGGCCGGCCGGGTCCCGTCCCGGCGCAGCCCGTCGGCGAGCCGCCGGTGGAGGCGGTCCGGGCGGCCGCCGCCGTCCAGGAGGCCGAGCCGTACGCCGACCCGTACCAGGGCTACCAGCAGGCCGACCCGTACAGCTACGACCCGTACACCGCCCAGCAGCCGATGGCCGCGCCCTACGGCGGCGGCCAGGGCTACGGTTCCGACGGCTACCAGCAGCCGGCCTACCCGCAGGACGGCGGTCCGGGCTACGAGCAGTACCCGCAGGACCCGCAGTACGGCTTCGACCCCTACCAGCAGGACGGGCAGCAGCCGTGGGTGCCGGGGCAGCCGCAGGGCGAGGCGTACTACGACCCGAATGACCCGCATGATCCCAACCACCCCAACGGGCCGGGCCGGTACCCGCACCACCACGGATCGGGGAGCTGACCCGCGATGAAGAAGCCCGCGTTCAAGAAGAAGCCGAAGGCCCAGGACGCTCCCGCGCCGCTGGACGGCACCACCGGGTTCGCCGCCGACGCCGCCCCCTCCGGCGGCGGGACGAAGACCACCCAGTCGCTGCTGGCCGCCGCCGCGGTGCTCGCGGTGGTGTTCGGCATCGCCGAGCTGCGCCCGCCGGCCACCCCGGCCGCCGGCGACGCCGGCACGGCCACCACGGCGCAGGTCGAGCGGACGGCGGTGGTCTGCCCGCAGCCGTTGCAGAGCCTGACCGGCTCGACCATCCTCACGGCGTACACCCCGCCCGGCGGTGCGGCCGGGGACGGCGCCGCGGCCGGCGGCGCCGGCTGGATCTCCGACGCGGCGGCCCCCGCCACCCCGCCCACCGCCGCGCCCTCGGCGACGCCCTCCGCGGCCGCGCCGTCGGCCCCGGCCACCCCGGCGCCGTCCGCCCCGGGTGCGCCCGCCACCGGTGCGCCCGCCCCGGCCAAGAGCGGCGCGCCCGCCGACGCCCGGCTGACCCTGGCCAAGCCCGGCACCCCGGTCACCGGCCCCGCCGCGAACGGCGACACCGCCCCCGGCACCGGGGCCGTCGCCACCGGCGCCCTGGCACCCGGCTTCACGGTCTCCCAGACCACCACCGTCACCGAGCAGCGCGGGATCGGCCTGTCCGGCATCACCTGCACCCCGGCCGGCACCAGCTTCTGGTTCGCCGGGGCCAGCACGGCCGGCGACCGCACCGACTACGTCAGCCTGGTCAACACCGAGGCCACCGCCGCCGTCGTCGACATCAAGCTGTACGGCGACAAGGGCCTGATCGAGAACGACGCCGCCAACGGCATCTCCGTCGCCCCCGGCAGCTCCCAGTCCGTCCTGCTGCCGACCATCAGCAAGGGCCAGGTCACCGACCTCGCCGTGCACGTCGTCGTCCGCACCGGCCGGGTCGGCGCCGCCCTGCACGCGGCCGACGGCAGCAAGGGCGCCGACTGGGTGCCCGCCTCGGCCGACCCGGCGCCCACCCAGGTGCTGCCCGGTCTGCCCGCCGACACCGCCGGCGCCCGCCTGGTGGTCTGGGCGCCGCCGGAGGACGACGCCGACCTGAAGATCCAGCTCTCCGGCAAGAACGGCTGGTTCACCCCGGCCGGCAACGAGTCCATCCACGTCAAGGCCGGCATGGTGGCCGCCGTCGACCTCGGCAAGGTCACCCGCGACGAGGTGGCCGGCCTGCGGCTGTCGCCCAGCGACGACAAGCACCCCACCCCGGTGGTGGTCGGCCTGCGGGTCGACCGGGCCGGCCAGAACGGCAAGTCCGACGCCGCCTGGCTGACCGGGACCGTCCCGGTCGGCGCCCGCGCCACGGTGGCCGACAACCGCGGCGGCGGCGCGAGCACGCTGTTCCTCACCTCCGCCGGCGAGGCCGCCACCGTCAAGGTCACCGCCTCGGCCGGCACCGGCGGCGGCACCCCGGTCAGCAAGGAGGTCCAGCTGCCGGCCGGCGGCACGGTCGCCTTCCCGGCGCCCGAGCCCGGCGGGCTCAACGGCAGCTACGCGCTCACCGTGGAGACCGTCTCCGGCGGCCCCGTGACGGCCGCCCGGATGCTCGCCCTCCCCGCCAAGGACGTCCCGATGTTCACCATCCAGGGGCTGCGCGACGACCGCAGCAGCGTCAAGGTGCCGCAGGCCGCCCAGAACCCGGGCGTCGTGCTGCGCTGACCCCCGACGACGGGACGAGGGGCGGTACCCGGCCGGGTACCGCCCCTTTCCGTTCGCTTCCGGCGGCCGACGCCCCGGGCACCCCGACGTTCCGGATTCAGTCCTCGTCGTACCGCGGGTCGATGGCGTCCGGCGACAGCCCCAGCAGCTCCGCCACCTGCTCGATCAGGATCTCGTGCACCAGCGCCGCGCGGTCCTCGCGCGACTTCGCCCGGATCTCCACCGGCCGCCGGTACACCACGATCTGGCTCTTCCGGCCCTGCCGCCCCGGCGACACCCGCCCCAGCGGCACCCCGCCGTCCGCGTCCGGTCCGTCCGCCTCGTGCAGCGGCACCTCCTGGACGGCGAACTCCACCTCGATCAACTGCGGCCAACGCCGTTCGAGCCGTTCCACCGACTCGCGCACGTAGTCGTCGAACAGTTCGGAGCGGGTGAGCGAGATCGGCACCTGCGGCGGCGCCAGCGGGCCGCGCAGCCCCCTGCCGTGCCGGTCGCGGTGCCGGGGACGGCGCGAAGGTCCCGTCGATGACTGCGGTGCAGAGCTGTCCATATCACTGCCGAGGGTAGTCCTTGGACGGTCGGAAGTGGACCACTCCGGCCGCGAATCGCCCGGGGCGGCAGGCGCACACGAGCGGGTGACGGGGGGCGTGCGAGGCGCGCGGACCGCGACACGGCACACCCTCCGTACAGGCGGTCTTCGCTCCCCGGCGAGGAGTGCTGTACCGTCCACCCTCGTGAGCTCTGTACGTCGTTGTTCGCGGACCGCGTGCGGCCGACCGGCCGTCGCGACGCTGACGTACGTCTACGCGGACTCCACCGCCGTCCTCGGTCCGCTCGCGACCTACGCCGAGCCGCACTGCTACGACCTGTGCGCCGAACACGCCGAGCGCCTCACCGCCCCGCGCGGCTGGGAGGTCGTCCGGCTCGCCGCCGAGGCCGGACCGCTGCGCCGCAGCAGCGACGACCTCGAAGCGCTCGCCAACGCCGTCCGCGAGGCCGCCCGCCCGCAGACCCCCCGTCAGGGCCGCGGCCCCGAGGGCGAGTCCACCGAGGCCGGCCGCCGCGGGCACCTGCGCGTACTGCGCTCGCCGGACAACTGATCCGGCGCCCGCCCGCACCGGAATCCGCCCCTTCGCCGCCTCCCGGTACGCTGCCCCCCTGTCCGGGTACCGACAGGTGCCGTCCTCGGACGTATCGTGACCATGGGCGACCAGCCCGCCGATCAGACAGAGAACCAGGGTGGAGCCGCAGTGCGCGACCTCAAGCAGCTCGTGAAGGCGTACGACGTACGAGGCGTGGTCCCGGACCAGTGGGACGAGAACCTCGCGCGGGCCTTCGGCGCCGCGTTCGTGCAGGTCACCGGAGCGACCGCGATCGTGGTCGGCCACGACATGCGGCCCTCCTCGCCGTCGCTCAGCCGGGCCTTCGCCGAGGGCGCCGCGGCCTACGGCTCCGACGTGGTCGAGATCGGCCTCTGCTCGACCGACCAGCTGTACTACGCCAGCGGCAAGCTCGACCTGCCCGGCGCGATGTTCACCGCCAGCCACAACCCGGCCCAGTACAACGGCATCAAGCTCTGCCGGGCCGGCGCCGCCCCCGTCGGCCAGGACACCGGCCTCGCCGAGATCCGCGAGCTGGTCGAGTCCTGGACCGCCGAGGACGACACCGTGACCGTCCCCGCCCGCGACGTGAAGCCCGGCGCCCTCTCCACCCAGGAGACCCTGCGCGGCTACGCCGACCACCTGCTCGGCCTGGTCGACCTCACCGCGATCCGCCCGCTCAAGGTCGCCGTCGACGCCGGCAACGGCATGGGCGGCCACACCGTGCCGACCGTCTTCGACGGACTGCCGATCGAGCTCGTCCCGATGTACTTCGAGCTGGACGGCACCTTCCCCAACCACGAGGCCAACCCGCTCGACCCGAAGAACCTGGTCGACCTGCAGGCCAAGGTCCGCGAGACCGGCGCCGACCTCGGCCTGGCCTTCGACGGCGACGCCGACCGCTGCTTCGTCGTCGACGAGCGCGGCGAGCCGGTCTCCCCGTCCGCCATCACCGCGCTGGTCGCCGCCCGCGAGATCGCCCGGGCCAGGGCCGCCGGCGAGGCCGAGCCGACCGTCATCCACAACCTGATCACCTCCTGGACCGTCCCCGAGGTGGTCCGCGAGCTCGGCGGCAAGCCGGTCCGCACCCGGGTCGGCCACTCCTTCATCAAGCAGGAGATGGCCGAGACCGACGCGGTCTTCGGCGGCGAGCACTCCGCCCACTACTACTTCCGCGACTTCTGGCGCGCCGACACCGGCATGCTCGCCGCGCTGCACGTGCTGGCCGCCCTCGGCGGGCAGCAGGGCACCCTCTCCGCGCTCACCGCCGAGTACGACCGCTACGCCGCCTCCGGCGAGATCAACAGCACCGTCGCCGACCAGGCCGACCGCTCCGCCGCCGTCCGCGCCGCCTACGCCGGCCTGGAGGGCACCACCGTGGACGAGCTGGACGGCCTCACCGTGGCCGGCCCCGACTGGTGGTTCAACCTGCGCGCCTCCAACACCGAGCCGCTGCTGCGCCTCAACGTCGAGGCCAAGGACCCGGCCAGGATGGCCGAGCTGCGCGACGGCGTCCTCGCCATCGTGCGCGCCTGAACCGCCTGCGCCTGACGCACGCCCGGGGTGCCCCGGCCGGTAGGGTTTCCTCTCGGCCGGGGCACCGCCGCGTCACCCCTGAGACCCCTGCCACCCGAACCTGGGAGCCCGAACACCATGAAGCTCGAATCCTTCCTGCTGGAGATCCTGGTCTGCCCGCAGTGCCGGGCCGCGCTCACCGAGGGCGGCAGCGAGGACCACCCCGAGCTGGTCTGCTCCGGCGAGAGCTGCGGCCTCGCCTACCCCGTCCGGGACGGCATTCCGGTGCTGCTGGTGGACGAGGCCCGCCGCCCGGCCTGATCCTTGGGGGCGGACACCGCGCCCGCGGACACCCGCCCCGTCCGCAGCGCCCAGCCGGAGCCGGAGGCCCGCCGCATGCTCGACGACACCCTGCTCGACGACCCGGCCGCCCTCCAGCGCGCCGACCACGACCGTGCCCTGCTCGCCCTGGCGGGCGCCGGCGCCCGGGTCCGCACCGCCCTGCGGCTCGCCGACGCGGCCGGGATCGACCGGCTGCGCCCCGACGGCCGCCCCCGCGCGGTGCTGGTCGCCGGCCACGGCAGCGCCCTGACGGCGGGCGAGATCCTCGCCGCCCTCGCCGGCACCTCCGTCCTGGTCGTCCCGCTGCCGCCGGCCGACGTCGCCGCCGTCCCGCACACCGACCGGGCCGCCGCCCCGCCCGCCTTCACCGCCGGGCTGGCCTGGCAGCTCCCCGGCTGGGCCGGACCGCTCGACCTGCTGGTGATCAGCTCCGCCGACGGCGGCGAGCAGGGCCTGGTCTCCCTCGCCGAGCAGGCGTACGCCCGCGGCTGCGCCATCGTGGTCACCGCCCCGGCCGGCAGCCCGCTGGCCGAGGCCGCCCTCCAGGTGCGCGCCCTGCCGCTGCCGTACGTGCCGCCGAACCTGCCCGACGACGGCACGGCACCGGCCGGCCGGGCTGCCGAGCCCGACCTGCCGGCCGAGGACCCGGCCGCCCTCTGGGCCCACCTCACCCCGCTGCTCGCCCTCACCCAGAAGCTCGGCGTCACCCAGTTGCCGTACGACGCGCCGGCCGCCACCGCCGACCTGCTGGACGCGACCGCCGTCCGCTGCCGGCCGGACGCCGCCGCGTACACCAATCCGGCCAAGGGCCTCGCCGCCCGGCTGGCCGGCACCGTCCCGCTGCTCTGGGCCGAGGGCCCGGTGGCCGAGGCCGCCGCCGTCCGGTTCGCCGCCCAGCTCGCCGACCGGGCCGGCCGCCCGGCGCTGGCCGGCCGGCTGCCCCAGGTGCTCACCGCGCACCGGGGCATGTTCCCCGGACAGCTCGGCGCCGGCGCCGACCCCGACGACTTCTTCCGCGACCGGGTCGAGGAGCCGGACCCGCTGCACCTCCAGGTGCTGCTGCTGCGGCACGCCCCGGCGACGCCCGGCAGCCCCGCGCCCGCCGAGGAGGACGCGGGCCCGGCCGAGGTGCCGGCCGACGAGGGCCCGCGCGGCTTCGGCGCCGCCCGGGCCCACCGGCTGGCCGCCGCGCACGACGTCCGGCTCACCGAGTACGCCAGCACCCGGACCGAGCCGCTGCACGCCCTCGCGGACCTGGTCGCGCTCACCGACTTCGCCGCCGTCTACCTGGGGCTCGCGGCCGCACAGTCCTGATCGCGCCGCGGCGGCCCGGTACCGTATGCGCTCGACAAGGACTGAGCGCGGGCTGTACGGCCCCCGGCGGAGGGACCCTCCCGAGCATGAGCACCGAAGGCGGTACCAAGGCCCTGGTCGCGGCTCTGTCCGCGAACCTGGGCATCGCGGCCAGCAAGTTCGTGGCCTTCGCGTTCTCCGGGTCGTCCTCGATGCTGGCGGAGGGCGTCCACTCGCTGGCCGACTCCGGCAACCAGGTGCTGCTGCTGGTCGGCGGCAAGCGCTCCGAGCGGAAGGCCACCCCCGAACACCCCTTCGGGTACGGGCGCGAGCGCTACATCTACGCCTTCCTGGTCTCGATCGTGCTGTTCAGCGTCGGCGGCATGTTCGCCGTCTACGAGGGCTACGAGAAGATCGCCCACCCGCACGAGCTGGACAACTGGTACTGGCCGATCGGCGTGCTGGTCTTCGCCATCGTGCTGGAGGCCTGGTCCTTCTTCACGGCTTACCGCGAGGCCGTCAAGGACAAGGGCGCGCACGGCTGGCCCGCGTACATCCGCCGGGCCAAGGCGCCGGAGCTGCCGGTCGTCCTGCTGGAGGACACCGGTGCGCTGATCGGCCTGGTGCTGGCGCTGTTCGGCGTCGGCCTGACCGCGATCACCGGGGACGGCGTCTGGGACGGCGTCGGCACCCTCGCGATCGGCCTGCTGCTGATCGCCATCGCGCTCGTGCTGGCCATGGAGACCAGGTCGCTGCTGATCGGCGAATCCGCCCACCTGGAGGTGGTCGCCGAGATCCGCGACGCCCTGGTGGACCACGACAACGTCACCCGCGTCATCCACATGCGGACCATGCACCTCGGCCCGGAGGAGCTGCTGGTCGCCGCCAAGATCGCGGTCAACGCGGAGGACACCGCGGCGCAGGTCGCCGAGGCGATCGACGCCGCCGAGGTGCGGGTGCGCCGGGCCGTCCCGATCGCCCGCGTCATCTACCTGGAGCCCGACATCTACAGCGCCGAGAAGGAGGCCGCGGGCGACGACCCGTTCGCCACCCCCGGCGGTCCGGTGCCGCGCGCGCACTGAGGCCGGGGCGCCGGGCCCGTCACGTACCGGGCCCGTGCGCGCCGACCGGCCGCGGCCGAAATCGGTCATACCGAGCCGGCCCCCGGGGCCGCCGGTGTAGATTCGTCACCAGAGCCAGAACGTCGCTGCTGATGGCGGTCGATCGGCGGTCGTGCCCACGAGGGCGCGCGCCGGTCGAGGGAGAGAGGTCCTCCGACGGTTTGTGCTGAGCAGCAGGGAGCCGGCCCACCCCGTGGACCGGGACCGACCCGGCGTTGCCGCGCACCCGTGCGCCTCGCCGTGCTGCGACGCACCCACAGGACCTTGGCCATTGCCCCACCCCATCCGCGAGGAGCAGACGCATGTCGACCGACATCACCGGTGACTTCAAGGTCGCCGACCTTTCCCTGGCGCCGTTCGGCCGCAAGGAGATCCAGCTGGCCGAGCACGAGATGCCCGGCCTGATGGCGATCCGCGCCGAGTACGCCGCCTCCCAGCCGCTGGCCGGCGCCCGGATCACCGGCTCGCTGCACATGACCGTGCAGACCGCCGTCCTGATCGAGACCCTGACGGCCCTCGGTGCCGAGGTCCGCTGGTGCTCCTGCAACATCTTCTCCACCCAGGACCACGCCGCCGCCGCCATCGCGGTCGGCCCGGAGGGCACCCCGGAGAACCCCCAGGGCGTGCCGGTCTTCGCCTGGAAGGGCGAGACCCTGGAGGAGTACTGGTGGTGCACCGAGCAGGCGCTCACCTGGCCGAACGGCCAGACCCCGAACATGATCCTGGACGACGGCGGTGACGCCACCCTGCTGATCCACAAGGGCGTCGAGTTCGAGAAGGCCGGTGCCGCTCCGGACCCGTCCACCGCGGACAACGACGAGTTCCGGATCATCCTGGAGCTGCTCAACCGCACCCTGAAGGACACCCCGAACAAGTGGACCGAGGTCGCCGCCACCATCAAGGGCGTGACCGAGGAGACCACCACCGGTGTCCACCGCCTGTACGAGATGCACCGTGACGGCAAGCTGCTGTTCCCGGCCATCAACGTCAACGACTCGGTCACCAAGTCGAAGTTCGACAACAAGTACGGCTGCCGCCACTCGCTGATCGACGGCATCAACCGCGCCACCGACGTGCTGATCGGCGGCAAGGTCGCGGTCGTCTGCGGCTACGGCGACGTCGGCAAGGGCTGCGCCGAGTCGCTGCGCGGCCAGGGCGCCCGCGTCATCGTCACCGAGATCGACCCGATCTGCGCGCTCCAGGCGGCGATGGACGGCTACCAGGTCACCACCCTGGACGAGGTCGTCGAGACGGCCGACATCTTCATCACCACCACCGGCAACAAGGACATCATCCTGGCCTCCCACATGGAGCGGATGAAGCACCAGGCCATCGTCGGCAACATCGGCCACTTCGACAACGAGATCGACATGGCCGGCCTGGCCCAGCTGCCGGGTGTCGTGAAGACCGAGGTGAAGCCGCAGGTCCACGAGTGGCGCAAGGCCGACGGCCGCACCATCATCGTCCTCTCCGAGGGCCGCCTGCTGAACCTGGGCAACGCGACCGGCCACCCGTCGTTCGTGATGTCCAACTCCTTCGCGAACCAGACGATCGCGCAGATCGAGCTGTTCACGAAGACCGAGCAGTACCCGATCGGCGTCTACGTGCTGCCCAAGCACCTGGACGAGAAGGTCGCCCGCCTGCACCTGGACGCGCTGGGCGTGAAGCTGACCACGCTGACCCAGGACCAGGCCGACTACATCGGCGTCCCGGTCGAGGGCCCGTACAAGTCGGAGCAGTACCGCTACTGATCCGCTGATCCGCGGACGCGGACGCGGAGGCAGACGCCGACGCTGACGCCGGTGGCCGGCGCCCCGGGCGGGGGGCCGGCCACCGGCGCGTCCGGCTTCAGTTCAGGACGTCGGTGGTCCAGCGGCTCTCGTCCACGCCGAGCGCCTCGGTCCGGGCGAGCAGGCCCTCCAGGCCACCGATCTGCTCCAGCGACGGCGCGATGCCCATGCCCACGCCCACGCAGACCTTCACACCGTTCTTCACCTGACAGGTCGGCGCGTTCGGGTCGGTGTAGGTCGCGCCGTCCGTGCCGGTGGGGAAGGCGCTGGGCACGCGGCCGTCCGGCTCCATGGTCACCGAGACGTTCTTGCCCTCGAACTGGAACATCAGCCACAGGTCCCAGGCGCCCCCGAGCGGCGACGGCTTCGACAGGCTCACGTCGCTGGCCTTGAACACCTCGGGCAGGGGGGCGAACCGCACGGGCAGCGGAACGTTCCACTTCCCGTACTCGGCGCCGTTCGCCACCCGGACCAGCACGTCGTCGGCGATGTCGGCGGGGCGGCCGCCGTAGGCCCGGATCTGGGCCCACCGGCCCGACGGGGTCTGCCAGCGCAGCAGGCGGTCGTTCACGTGGGTGGTGGGGTCCGAGTCGGTCAGCCAGAAGGCCGGCTGCCCGTTGACCGGGGGTGCCGGAGTCTTCTCCGGGCGTCCGCTGAACCCCTCGGCCTCCGGCTCGGGACCGGCCGGGTACAGCGTGAGGATGATCCGCGGGGCGTTCTCGCCCCTGCCCAAGGCCTGGGCGAAGATGCCGTGGTACCCGGTGTGGTAGCCGACGCCGCTCTGGCCGCCCACCCAGTCCGGCAGCCAGCCGAACCGGACCTCCGTGGTCAGCGGGTCCACTCCGGCCCGGGTCGGGGTGGCGCTCGGGGCCGGACTCGCCGTGACCGTCGGCGGGGGAAGTACGGCGGGTGCGGCGGCACCCCCGCCCGGCTGGAGCAGCGAGGTGCCCGCCAGGACCACCGCGGTCGCGGCCGCCACCGCGCCGACCACGGCCCCCCTTCGGCGGCGCAGCCGGGCCCGCCCCTTCCGCAGCGCCCAGGCGGTGTCCAGGGCGGCCGGTGGTGCCGGCTCCTCCGCCAGGGCGGCCAGCTGCTCGGCGAGGTCGCGGAACTCGTTGCTGGTCATGACGTCCTCTCTGCGGCGACGGGGCGGGCGGTGAGGCTGCTGCGGAGGGTGTCCAGACCGCGCGAGGTCTGGCTCTTGACGTTGCCCGGCGAACAGCCCAGTGCCTCGGCGGCCTGGTCGATCGTCAGGTCGCAGTAGTAGCGCAGCACCACGGTGGCGCGTTGGCGGGGCGGCAGCGCGGCCAGCGCCTGCCGCAGGTCGAGCGAGGCGTCGAGGTCGACGCTCGGGCTCACCCCGTCCGTCTCGATGCCGCTGCGGGTCGTCCGCCGCCACCAGGGCGAGCGCTGCTCGGCCAGGAACACGTTGACCAGCACCTTGCGGGCGTAGCCGTCCACGTTCTCGACCCGGCCGGCCCTCGACCAGTGCACGTAGAGCCTGGTGACGCTCTCCTGGACCAGGTCGTCCGCGCGGTGCCAGTCGCCGCACAGCAGATAGGCGACCTTGCGTAACCAGCCGCTCCGGGACGCCACGTACTCGGTGAACTCCGCGTCGCGCGTGTGCCTCGCCATCCCTGCCCCCTTCCCCTCGAACCCGAGGCGCCGCTCGGCGCCGTCCACCCCCTAATGCGCGGACCCGCCCCGAACGTTGCACGCCGGTCGCGGTGGATCGCCGACGTAGGCTTTCGGGCATGCCCAACGGCCGGTACTCGCTCCACGACGCCCATGACCACGTGCTGCTCGGCGAGGAGCGCTTCAGCTGCGCGCCCGGCCCGGCCGGCTGGCGGTACGTCTCCAAGACCTACGCGCCGGACGGCCGCGTCCTCGGCACGGTGGACCTGACGCTGGACTCGCGCGCCCGGCCGCTGCGGATGGAGCTGCGGGCGGGCGGCTGGCAGGTCCGGGGCGGCGCCGTCGACGGCGTGGCGTGGGTGCGCACCGACGCCGCCGACCCGGGCGGGGAGCACGCGGTGGAGGGGTACGACCGGGCCCACGGCTTCGCCGGGCGCTCGCCGGCCTTCCTGGTCGCCACCGCGCGGCTGCTGCGGCTGCGGGAGGGGGCGAGCGCGAAGGTGCGACTGGTGGCGTTCACCGAGCCGGTGCTGGCGCCGCGCACCTTCGACCAGGGGTGGCTGCTGGAGGGCGTGGACACCCACGAGACGGACTCCGGTCCGCTGCTGGTCGAGCGGTACCAGGTCGCGGACCTGGAGACGGGCGAGCAGCAGGTGGTGCACCTCGCCGGGGACGTGGTGCTGGCCGCGGCGGGGGTGGAGCTGGAGGAGCTGGAGTCGCCGCCGAACGCCTGGCCGGCGGAGTTCGGGGAGTAGGGCCCGTCTCCGGCGGCCGGGCGGCCGGGCGGTCGCCGGTCGGGCGGTCGTCGGTCGGGCGGTCCGCCGCTGGAGGGTTCGGCGTCCGGGGTCCGGCGTCGGGAGGTCGGCGTCAGGCGGGCGGGGCGAAGCCGGTGCCGGGGGCCGGCTGCGGGGCCGGGGCCGGAGCGGGGGCCGCGGCCGGCGGTGCTGCGGGGGCGGCCGGGGCAGCCGGAGCGGCCGGAGCCGCCTGGAACGGGGCCGCGGGGGCCGTCGGGGGCGCCTGGAGCTGCTGCTGGAACGCGTGGCTCTGGGCGCGGGTCCACTCGCGCCGCTGGCGCTCGGTCAGCACCGCCCCGAGGTACGCCGCCGGGTGCAGCCCGTACGGGACGGGGTGGCCGGTGCGGGCCGCGAGGTCGTCCGCGAGCCGGGCGGACATCTGGTGCGCCACGGCCGGGTCCAGCTGGCCGATCCGGCCGAGCAGCTGCCGGATCGCCAGCCACAGCGGCTCCGGCACGGCGGAGAGGTCCAGCGCGACCAGCTCGCCACCGATCGCCTGCAGCAGCTGCGGGTGCACCGGCGGGAGCGCGTTGGCGGCGCTGCCGCCACCCGGTACGCGCTCGCGGACCACGAGCGTCCCGGCGAAGACGTCACCCAGCCGCTTGCCGTCCGGGGAGACCGCCGAGCAGATCGCCGCCGGCACACCGCTCAGCACGATGAGTTCGAAGAAGCCGACCAGCCCGCGCACCAGCGCGTGCCGGAACCGGATCGGACCGCCGTCGGTGCGGACCGCCCGCAGACCGAGGGCGGCCTTTCCGAGCGAGCGGCCGCGGGTGAAGGTCTCGACCATGACGGGCACGGCCACCAGGAAGAACACCGTCAGCCCGATCATGAGGGCGGCGAGGCCGGCGGGGTCGAGGTCGACCAGGGCGACACTCAGCATCAGCGAGAACACCACGAGCGCGGCGCTCTCCACGGCCAGGTCCAGCGCGATCGCCAGTGCCCGGCTGGGAAGCTTCGCCGTGCGCAGGCCGAGGACGACCGCCTCGCCCGTCACCAGGTCGCTCAAGACACCCGTCCGTTTCCGTCGGTGGTTGTGGTGGTTCGCGCATCGCGAGGGCGGGAGCGTCCGTCGGATCGGCCCCCACGATCCCGTGATCTGCAGTCGTCAACATACGGGGCCGCGCCGTCACTCGGGAAGGGAGGTCCCGACCGCCCGGGCGCCTCGTACCCCTGGCATGCTGGGCCCACCTGTCCGCACCCGCCTGCCCGCGCGCGCCGCGCCGACCATGGAGCTGCCGAATGGACCTGGACGTCTTCGTCGCCACCCACCAGGGGGAGTGGGCACGGCTGGACGCCCTCGCCCGGAACCGCCGGCTCAGCGGCGAGGAGGCGGACGAGCTGGTCACCCTCTACCAGCGCGTGACCGGTCACCTCGCCAAGGTCCAGGCCGCCGCCCCCGACCCCACGCTGGAGGGCCGGCTCACCAGCCTGGTGTCCCGCGCCCGGGACGCGGTCACCGGTAGCCGGACCAGCGGCTGGCGGGACGTCGGGCGCTACTACACCGTCAGCTTCCCGGCCGCGCTCTACCGGTCCCGCCGCTGGTGGCTGCCGGTCGCCGTGCTCTCCCTGCTCGGCACCGCCCTGATCGCCTGGTGGGTGGCGACCCACCCCGAGGTCCGGAACAGCCTCGCCACGCCGGAGACGCTCCGCGAGATGACCAGGCCCGGCGGTGACTACGAGGCCTACTACTCGGACCGCCCGGCGAGCTCGTTCGCGGCCCAGGTCTGGACGAACAACGCCTGGATCGCCGTGCAGTGCCTGCTCTACGGCATCGCCCTGGGCATCCCCGTCCTCTTCGTGCTGTGGACCAACGTCCTCAATCTGGGCCTCGGCGTGGGTCTGATGGCCTCGGCAGGCCGGTTGGACGTGTTCCTCGGCCTGCTCATCCCGCACGGCCTGCTGGAGCTGACCGCCGTCTTCGTGGCCGGCGGCCTCGGCCTGCGCCTCGGCTGGACGATCATCGATCCCGGCCCGCGCACCCGCGGGACCGCACTCGCGGAACAGGGCCGCGCCATCATCGGCATGGGCATCGGCCTCGCGACGGTCCTCGCCGTCTCCGGCGTACTGGAAGCCTTCGTGACTCCGTCCGGGCTGCCCACCTGGGCCCGGATCTCGATCGGCGTGCTGGCCGAGGTGGCCTTTCTGCTCTACGCCCTGGTGTTGGGCCGGAAGGCGGCGGCCGACGGCGAAACCGGCGACCTGGACGCGGCCGACCGGGCGGACCTGCAGCCGGTCGCGGCCTGAGCCGATGTGATCGACAGGCCTCTGACCTGCTACTCTTCTCGCATCCCGGCCAAACCATTGACGTGGTAGGGGTGGGCTAGTAGGTTTGAACGGTTGAGACAGGTTGGACAACGACCGGTCCCAGGCGTTAGTGTCTACGACACCGCCGAATCGAGGGCGAGTGCGTTTCACGAAATGCGCACCCTCCGACGAGGTAAAACCCCGGAACTGAGCACACCGAAAGCTTTGATAAGCTTCGGAGCGAAGTGAAGGAAATCCCTCCAGCGGGAATTCAGAGAAACAAAGGCCGGTAAGAACGGCCGCGAGGATCTGATAAGCTGGGAACACGAAAGAACGAAGCGCCCGGAGGGCCCGCTGGAAGGCGGTCCGAAGGAAGTGTCCGTTCCTTGAGAACTCAACAGC
>NZ_JBHXTG010000076.1:0-45789 GCF_042677465.1 Kitasatospora sp. NPDC127111 | reverse complement strand
CTGTTGAGTTCTCAAGGAACGGACACTTCCTTCGGACCGCCTTCCAGCGGGCCCTCCGGGCGCTTCGTTCTTTCGTGTTTCCAGCTTATCAGACGATTTCCGCCCCGTTTTCCGGAGTTTCATTCATCGGATTCGCTTTCCGCTTGCCCCCGCTCTCTCGCGGCGACTCCGGAACTGTACGGGGACCGGCCCGTCACATGCAAATCGCCCCCGCCCGGGGTCCGGGCGGGGGCGATGGAGCGGGCGGAGCCGTCTGCTCAGCGGACCTCGGTGATCTCCGGGCCGCGGGCGAACGGGTCGAGCGCGTTGCCGCCGAAGCGGCTGTCGCCCTCGCCGGCGGCGGCTGCCCCGCCACCGTCGGCGACCATCTGCGCGTCCTCGGGGAGCTTCAGCACGATCGGGTCGCGGGGCGCCATCGGGCTCTCACCGCGGACGACGACCGTCTGCTGGAAGACCTGCTCCAGGATCCCGGCCATCTCGGGCTGCACGGCGGCCTGGCCCGAAATCACGCCGCGGAGGAACCAGCGCGGCCCGTCGCAGCCGACGAAGCGCACCAGCTGGACGCCCTGGGTGCCGTCCGGCAGTTGTACGGGGACCTGGGCGCGGAGGTGCCAGCCGAGCGGGCCCTCCTCCTCCTCGACGAGGCCGCCCTGCGAGGTGATGCCGTTGGCGATCTCCTCGCGGACCTCGCTCCAGATGCCCTCCGACTTGGGGGCCGCGAAGGCCTGGAGCTGGATGGCGCTGTTGCCGAGGACCAGCGTCGCGGCGACGATCGCGTCGCCGGCCACCTCGACCCGCAGCTCCATGCCCTCGACACCGGGGACCAGCAGACCCCCGAGGTCGACCCGGCCCTCCTCCGGCTTCTCCAGCTCGGAGTAGTCCCACGGACCGTCCGGACGCGGGGCCGGCGGCAGCCCGACCCGGTCGGCCGGGTCCAGCTCGGTCACGTTCTCGCTCTCGGCGGAACCTTCGACGTCATCGGCCGTCTCGTCGGCGCTGATGGCGTCGTCGGCGAGCTGCTCGACAGCGTCCTCGCTCTTCTGGCGACGACGGAACACGGTCACTGTCCTTCCCGGTCCAAGACCGATGCGAATACCTGCTCGGCTTCCTGCGAGGCCGCGGGCAGCCTAGACCGCGGCGTGGCCGCCGGTCGACCCGAACCCGCCCTCGGCTCGTGCCGACCCGGGCAGTTCGGCCACCTCGTGGAAGCGGGCCTTCTCGACCTGCTGGACGACCAGCTGGGCGATCCGGTCCCCGCGGCGGAAGCTGACCGCCTCGCGCGGGTCCAGGTTGACGACGATCACCTTGATCTCTCCACGGTACCCGGCATCGACCGTCCCCGGGGCGTTCACGAGGGCAACTCCGCAACGAGCTGCCAGCCCGGACCGGGGGTGGACGAACGCCGCGTAGCCGTCCGGCAGCGCGATGGCGATGCCGGTGGGCAGGACGGCGCGCTCGCCGGGGGCCAGCTCCGCGTCGACGGTGGTCCGCAGGTCGGCGCCGGCGTCGCCGGGCTGCGCGTACGCGGGCAGCGGCAGCTCGGCGTCGATTCGCCTGATCAGAACGTCGACGGGCGGGCGGGGGGTGCTGCTCAAGGGTTCACCTCAAAGGCTCGGGCGCGCTTCATCAGATCCGGGTCGTCGAGGACCTTCTCGATGTCCTCGGGACGACCGTGCTTGGTGAAGTGTTCCAGCTTCACCTCGATGAAGAGTGCCTGCGCCCTCAGCGCGACCGGTCCGTCCGGGCCGCCGATCCGCGCCTCCGCGGCGCTGTAGATCTTGCGGCCGTGCACCCCGGTGATCCGGGCGCGCACGTGCAGCAGGGAGCCGACGGGGACGGGGCGGAGGAAGTCGGTCTCCAGCCGGCCGGTGACGGCGGGGGCGTGCAGCAGCCAGTTCAGCGAGCCGAGCGTCTCGTCCATCGCGGTGGTCAGCAGGCCGCCGTGGGCCAGGCCGGGGCCGCCCTGGTGGACGTCGCGCACCACGAACTCGGCGGTGACGTCGAGCCCTTCGCCGGCCACCGCTTCGATCCGCAGGCCGCCGGGGTGCTGCGGGCCGCAGCCGAAGCAGTGCTCGTAGTGCGAGCCGAGCCTGGTGCCCGGGGCCGGAGCCTCGGGGGCGCGCGGCGGCAGGACGGCGTCCGGCGGCGGCGTGGTCGGCGAGGGCGGCATCGGCGTGGGGGCCGTCGGCGTGGACGGGGAGGCGGGGGCGGTGGAACCGGTCACGGCGCCCAACCCTACCGACCGGTAGCCACGGCGGGACCGGGGGTGCCGTCCCTGGGCGCCCGTCACGGCGACCACAATGGGGGCATGTACGACGAACGCCTCACCGTGCCGCGCTCCTGGTGGTTGCTCCCGGTCGCGATCGGGCTCACGCTCGCGTTGATCCTGCTGCGTCTCAGCGCGGTGGGCGCGCTGGCCGGGCTGGTGGTCGGCATCGCCGCCGGCGCGGCCGCGATCAGCAGCTACGGCTCCGCCCGGATCCGCGTGGTGCAGGGCTCGCTGGTCGCGGGCCGGGCCCGGATCCCGGTCGACGCCCTCGGCGCAGCGCACCCGCTCAGCCCCGCCGAGGCGGTGGCCTGGCGCGGCCGGGACGCGGATCCGCGCGCCTTCATGCTGCTGCGCAGCTACGTCCCCACCGCGCTGCGGATCGAGGTGAGCGACCCGGCCGACCCGACGCCGTACCTCTATCTGTCGACCCGCTCGCCGATGAAGCTGGCCGAGGCGCTGGACGAGGCGCGCCGCGGCGCCCGCACCTGACCGGGGAAACCCGGGACGCACCCGGCACGCGGGGCACGCCGGCCACAGGGCCCCGGAAAACGGAGGGGGACGGTTCCGCGACGCGGGACCGTCCCCTTCTTCTCCGTACCGCACGAGGTGCCGCCCGAGGTGCGGCACGACGCGCGGTGCGGGGTGTGGCGCTGGTACTACCTGACTCCGTACTGCCGGTGCGTCCGCCTCGGCGGCCGCCGGAGCTGCCGTCCGGCCCCGCTGCCCGGGGCCGGAAGGGACGGTGTGCCGGTCTCGCTGGCTGCGAGGCCCGGACCATGGCCGCCCTCGTTCTCAGGCGCCGCAGTCCCGGCAGATCGGGTTGCCGTTCTTCTCGCTGTACAGCTGGCTGCGGTGGTGCACCAGGAAGCAGCTCATGCAGGTGAACTCGTCGGCCTGGCGCGGCAGCACCCGGACGGAGAGCTCCTCGTTCGAGAGGTCGGCGCCGGGGAGCTCCAGGCCCTCGGCCGCCTCGAACTCGTCGACGTCGACCGAGCTGCCGGTCTTCTCGTTCCGCCGAGCCTTCAGTTCCTCGATGCTGTCCTCGTTGAGGTCGTCATCGGTCTTGCGTGGGGTGTCGTAGTCCGTTGCCATTTTTCGCTCTCCCCCTCCGGGTTGTGCGGTGTGTGCGGTATCTCCAGCGCACGTAACGCATGGGGGGTCGGTCTTGTGCCCGACCCGAGGCGGAGATTTTGCCTTACTTCAAGCCCTGTTACTCAATCGACACTCAGCCAGGGGTCCGTTGGGGTGATCCGCTCGGGGACGGGGGGCCTCACGCTGGGCCATCACCGGCCCGCGGTCGGGACCGCGCAGTCGACACGCACAGTGATCGGCGGCCGCGCGAGCGTCCGCCAATTCCCTTGCCCACCAGGGGCGACCGTCGATCCACCGGAGTCGCCCGGGCGGCCGGTCCCCTCACGGACGGCGACCGGGGCGCCCACGACCATGATCACACTCCGGGGTCGGCCGGACCCGGACCGCGACACGGTGTGACCTTGGTCACGTTCTGAATCTTCCAGGGCAAACCACGGAAAACCCACCCAAGCGGAGCGGTCGGATCCTCGCCCCCGCGCGCCGCGGTTCGTGTCCGGCCGCTTCCGCCGGGCGGTCGTGGCGCGCCCGGGACCGGACGGTCCCCGGCGCCCGACCCGTCCGCTACCGGGCGGCCTGCCGCGCGGCCCGGCGCGCCAGCAGCGCGGCCTGCCGCTCGTCGAACTTGGTCGCCTGCGCGTCCAGCCCGCCGAGGAAGACGCCGAGCTCGTCCTGGGCCCGCAGGCCGTCCGGACCGAGGCCGGAGACCTCCATGACCTTGAGGTGGCGCAGCACCGGCTGCAGCACGTCGTCGTGGTGGATGCGCAGGTTGTAGACGCCGCCGATGGCGATCTGGGCGGCGGCCCGCTCGAAGCCGGGGATGCCGTGGCCGGGCATCCGGAAGTTGGTGACCACGTCGGCGATGGCCCGCATGGCCTGGTCGGGGGCGATCTCCAGCGCGGCCTTCAGCAGGTTCCGGTAGAAGACCATGTGCAGGTTCTCGTCGTTCGCGATCTTCGCGAGCAGCTGGTCGCAGAGCGGGTCGCCGGCGTGGTGGCCGGTGTTGCGGTGCGAGATGCGGGTGGCGAGCTCCTGGAAGGCCACGTAGGCCACCGAGTGGAGCATGCTGTGCGCGTTGTCGGACTCGAAGCCCTCCGACATGTGGCTCATCCGGGCCCGCTCCAGCTCGTTCGGGTCGACGGCCCGGGTGGCGAGCAGGAAGTCGCGGATGGCTATGCCGTGCCGCCCCTCCTCGGCGGTCCAGCGGTGCACCCAGGTGCCCCAGGCGCCCTCGCGGCCGAACATGGTCGCGATCTCGTGGTGGTAGCTGGGGAGGTTGTCCTCGGTGAGCAGGTTGACGACCAGCGAGACGCGGCCGAGCGGGGTCACCTTGGACTGCTCCACCGACCAGGCCTCGCCGCCCAGCACGCCGTCGAAGTCGCGGCCCTGGCTCCACGGGATGAACTCGTGCGGCATCCAGTCCTTGGCGACCTTGAGGTGGCGGTTGAGCTCCTTCTCCACCACCTCTTCGAGGGCCATGATCAGCCGCGCGTCGGTCCAGGCGCTCGAACCGAGGGAGGCGGTGCGCTGCACGGGGGCGATGGTCACGGTCTTGCTCCTGGGGGAAGGGGCACGCGCGGGACGGGCGCGTTGGGCGGGCACGTCGGGGGACGCGCAGTCGGGATTGACCTACGGTTGCGTAGGTTACGACACCGTAAGTTGCCCGGGCCGGAAAAGACAAGCCGCCCCCGCCAGGCCTTATGTCGTCTTGACAGGCCTGACGGGGGCGGCTCGCGATGATCGGCGCGCGGAGCGGGGGGCACCCGAACGGCGCAACGGGGGCGAGGAGGGCCCCGGGGGCGGCTCAGGCTCCCGGGATGCGCACCCGCATGGTGAGGCCCCCTCCGGGGCGCGGGGCGGCCTCGATGGTGCCTCCGTGCGCCCGGACCACCGAGCGGACGATCGAGAGTCCGAGTCCGACGCCCTTGTCGCTGCGGGTGCGGTCGGCGCCCTTGACCCGGCGGAACGGCTCGAAGATGTGCTCCAGCTCGTAGCCGGGGACGACCGGGCCGGTGTTGGAGACCACCAGCTCGCCCGCGCCGCCGGGCGCCAGGGCCGTGGTGATCTCCACCCAGCCGCCGGCGACGTTGTAGCGCACCGCGTTCTGCAGCAGGTTGAGCGCGAGCCGCTCCAGCAGGACGCCGTTGCCGCCGACGGTGGCCGGGTGCAGCTCGGAACGCAGCTCGACCTCGCGCTTGCCGGCCTCGGCCCGGGTCTGTTCCAGCGCCCGGGTGGCGACCTCGGAGAGCTCCACCGCGCGGCGGTCGGTCAGCTCGTTCTCGCTGCGGGCGAGCAGCAGCAGGCCCTCCACCAGCTGCTCGCTGCGCTCGTTGGTGGCCAGCAGCGTCTTGCCGAGCTGCTGGAGGTCGGGCGAGGCGGCCGGGTCGGAGAGCTGGACCTCCAGCAGGGTGCGGTTGATCGCCAGCGGGGTGCGCAACTCGTGCGAGGCGTTGGCGACGAAGCGGCGTTGGGAGTCGAACGAGCGGTCCAGCCGGTCGAGCATGTCGTCGAAGGTGTCGGCGAGCTCCTTGAGCTCGTCGTCCGGGCCGTCCAGCTCGATCCGCCGGTGCAGGTCGGAGGAGGCGACCTCGCGGGCGGTGCGGGTGATCCGGCCGAGCGGGCGCAGCACCCGGCCGGCCAGCGCGTAGCCGAGCACGAAGGCGATCACGGCGAGGCAGACCAGCACGGTGAGGGACTTGCGCAGCAGGGTGTTGAGGGCGCCGTTGGACTGGCCGGTCTGCAGCGCTCCCAGGCGGTCGGCCGGGATCTGGGTGCCGTCGGGCAGGGTCGCGACCAGGCCGGGGGCGAACTTGATGGTGGGCAGCGCCGCGTCGTGGAAGGCCTGCCGGACGAAGAAGTACATCAGCAGCAGCAGCACCACGCCGGCCATCAGGAACATCCCGCCGTAGAGCAGGGTGAGCCGCATCCGGATGGTGGGGCGGAAGGGCAGCCAGGCGAGCATGCCGTCGCCGGGGACGTAGGTGTCGTGCGCGTGGTGCAGCCGGGGGGCGCGCGGCGGGTGCACGGGCTTGGGCGGTACGGCGCGCGGGCCGCCGGCGGGCGCGCCGGAGGGCCCGCCGGCCGGGGGCGGGGTGGTCATGGTGTTCCTCTCGGGGCGTCCGCCGGGCGGCGGGCGCGGTGGGCCGGCGCGGTGGCCGGCGGGGTCAGATCCGGTAGCCGGAGCCCGGCACGGTGACGATCACCGGCGGGTCACCGAGCTTGCGGCGCAGGGTCATCACGGTGACCCGGACGACGTTGGTGAAGGGGTCGGTGTGCTCGTCCCAGGCCTTCTCGAGTAGCTGCTCGGCGGAGACGACGGCGCCGCCGGCCCGCATCAGCACCTCCAGGACCGCGAACTCCTTGGGGGCGAGCTGGACGGGCCGTCCGTCGCGGATGACCTCGCGGCGTCCGGGGTCGAGCGAGATGCCGGCGCGCTCCAGCACCGGCGGCAGCGGGACGGTCGCCCGGCGGCCCAGCGCCCTTACCCGGGCGACGAGTTCGCTGAAGGCGAACGGCTTCGGCAGGTAGTCGTCGGCGCCGATCTCCAGGCCCTCGACCCGGTCGCTGATGTCGCCGGAGGCGGTCAGCATGATCACCCGCGTGGCCAGGCCCTGGTCGACCACGCTGCGGCAGACGTCGTCCCCGTGGACCAGCGGCAGGTCGCGGTCGAGGACCACCACGTCGTAGTCGTTGACCGCGATGCGCTGGAGCGCGGCCTCCCCGTCGTACACCACGTCGACGGCCATCGCCTCGCGGCGCAGGCCGGTCGCGACGGCCTCGGCGAGCAGCTGCTCGTCCTCGACGACGAGAACCCGCACGGTCGTTGTCCCTTCTCCAGGCCGGCCCCGGAAGCGGACGCACGGCTCCGACGGTGCCTCCATCCTGCCTGGTCCCGCGGTAAAGCAGCGATAAGCTGCCCCGGAGGCAAGGACGCCGGCTCGGCGCGATCACGGCGGGGGCCGCGGTTCGTGTCGGGAGCACTCCGGTTGGACTGTGACACAGGCAACTTTCTCGCCCGGGGAGGTTTCCTCCGGCCGGGGGCGGGGAGGACAGGTGCACACCCGCGATCTGGCTGGTAGGCCGATCGCACCCACCCGCCGTGCGTTCATCCGCGCCGGCCCTGGGGCTGGGACGTCACCGGGAGCGGCCGAGGGCCGTCTCCGCGCCCGACCGGAGATCTCGACCTGCCGGACCGGACGCTGCCGCTGGCACCACCACCCTGGGGCGGGGGACGCACGAACGTGCACGTCCGACACAGTAAGGGGGCCCGTATGGACGCCTTCACCGCCGGAATCCTGCAGCGCATAGCCAACGCCGAGCAGGATCTGCACCGCGCGATCGAGGCCGGGGACGAATTCCTGGCCGAGGTGGAGCAGTCCGAGCTGGACGATCTGCGCCGGCTCGCCGCCGAACACGGCGTGGACACGGTGCTGGAGCGCCACCGCACCGCCGCCTGATCCACCCGACCCGCCCGACCCGTCGCCGGACCTCCGGCACCAGCGGCCCTGCGGGGGCCGTGCGAAACCCAAGCCCTGGCATCCCCCGTGTGCCAGGGCTCTTCGCTTGTCCGGGAACGGCCGTGTCAGCCCGGGAACAGCCGTGCCGGGAAGCCGGCCCGGGAGGGCCGGTCCGGGAGGGCCGGGGGAGCCGTGCCGGGAAAGCCGGTCCGGGAGGGCCGGGAGAGCCGCGCCGGGAGGGCCGGGAGTGGCCGCCCGGAGCGGCCGCCCCGGAACCCGCCTCAGTCCGCCCAGGCGCGCAGCGCGGCCAGCCGCTCCTGGAGCGGCTCGTAGACGCCGGGTGCGGCGGCGACGGTCAGCTCGCCGTCCGGGCCGTGGCCCGGACGGCCGCCGACCAGGGCGCCGGCCTCGGCGGCGATCAGGCAGCCGGCCGCCCGGTCCCAGGGGGCCAACCCGCGCTCGTAGTACCCGTCCAGCCGGCCGGCCGCGACGTCGCAGAGGTCCACCGCGGCGGCCCCGCCCCGGCGGACGTCGCGGACCTCCGGCATCAGGGCCAGCAGCACCTCGGCCTGCCGGACCCGCACCCGCTGCACGTAGTTGAAGCCGGTGCCGATCAGCGCCTGCCCCCACGGCGGGGCCGGCCGGGCCGCGATCGGCCGGCCGTCCAGGTGGGCGCCGCGGCCCCGCACGGCGTGGAACAGCTCGCCGCGCGCCGGGGCGAACACCACGCCGACGACCGCCTCGCCGTCCAGCTCGGCGGCCACGCTGACGGCCCAGGAGGGCAGCCCGTACAGGTAGTTGACGGTGCCGTCGAGCGGGTCGACCACCCAGCGGACCCCGCTGGTGCCGGGCCGCTCGGCGCCCTCCTCACCGAGGTAGCCGTCCGCCGGGCGGCGGCCGCCGATCAGCTCCAGGACCAGCTTCTCGGAGGCGAGGTCCATCTCGGTGACCACGTCGACCGGGCTGCTCTTGGTGCCCGCCACGCCCAGGTCGGCGGGCCGGCCGTCGCGCAGCAGGGCGCCCGCCTGCCGGGCGGCGTCCAGGGCGACGTCGAGCAGTTCGTCGAGCAGTTCGGGGCTGGGCACGGGTTCTCCTCGGAACGGGGTTCAGCGCTCGGCGGCGGCCGGGCGGGGGGCGCGCGGGTTGGGGCAGCAGGCGACCGCGCACACGTCGTGGCTGGGGCCGAGCGTGCCCAGGGCGCAGCGGGTCACGGCCTCGCCGCGCTCGGCGGCGGCCCGCTCCAGGACGAGGTCGCGCACCGCGGCGGTGAACCGGGGGTCGGCGCCGACGGTGGCGGCGCGGGCGACCGGCAGGCCCAGTTCGGCGGCCTTGGCCACCGCCTCGGTGTCCAGGTCGTACTTGACCTCCATGTGGTCGGAGACGAAGCCGATCGGGACCATCACGACGGCGGGCGCGCCCTCGGCGTGCTGCGCCTCCAGGTGGTCGCAGATGTCGGGCTCCAGCCACGGGATGTGCGGGGCGCCGCTGCGGCTCTGGAAGACCAGCTCCCAGGGCCGGTCCGCGACGCCGGTGCGCTCGGCCACGGCGGCGGCGATCAGGCGGGCGACGTCCAGGTGCTGGGCGACGTAGGCGCCGCCGGGCCGGCCGCGGGCCGGGTCGTCCGGGGCGCCGGAGGTCTCGGCCATGGTGTCCGGGATGGAGTGGGTGGTGAACGCCAGCCGGGCGCCGGACCGGACGTCCTCGGGCAGCCCCTCCAGGGCCGCGAGGGTGGCCTCGACCATCGGCTCGACGAACCCGGGGTGGTTGTAGAAGTGCCGCAGCTTGTCCACCCGCAGCTCGGGCAGGCCCTCCTCGGCGAGCCGCGCCAGCGCGTCGGCGAGGTTCTCCCGGTACTGGCGGCAGCCCGAGTAGCCGGCGTAGGCGCTGGTGGCGAGGACGGCGATCCGGCGGTGGCCGTCGGCGGCGATCTCGCGCAGGGTGTCGACCAGGTAGGGCGCCCAGTTCCGGTTGCCCCAGTAGACCGGGAGGCCGAGGCCGTGCTCGGCGAAGTCCTTGCGCAGGGCGGCGAGCAGCTCGCGGTTCTGCTCGTTGATGGGGCTGACCCCGCCGAACATGAAGTAGTGCTTGCCCACCTCCTTCAGCCGCTCCTTGGGGATGCCGCGGCCGCGGGTGACGTTCTCCAGGAACGGGACGACGTCCTCGGGGGCCTCGGGCCCGCCGAAGGAGAGCAGCAGCAGGGCGTCGTACGGAGCGGCGCCGGAGGGTGAGGGATTGCGCGCGTCGGACATGGCACCGATCCTGCCATTGAGGGGGCGGAGACCGTCGGCGGGGCCGCGCGGATGTCCGGAAAATACCGTTTGCCAAGGTACGTAAGCTGTGTTGGCCAGCCTCGTTCCTTACCTCCACGGAGCTCCCCCGTGCTCTCCAGCTACCGCCAGATCTTCGCCGCCCCCGGCACCCTGGCCTTCTCCTCCGCCGGGTTCATAGCCCGGCTGCCGATCTCCATGACCGGGATCGGCATCGTGACGATGCTCTCCGAGCAGAGAGGGTCGTTCGGGGTGGCGGGCGCGGTGTCGGCCACGCTGGCGATCGCCGCCGGCGTGCTGGGGCCGATGGTCTCCTGGCTCATCGACCGGCACGGGCAGCGCCGGGTCGCCCTGCCCGCCGCCGCCGTCACCGTGGCCGCCGCGATCGGACTGCTGCTCAGCGCGCACTTCGACGCACCGTCCTGGACGCTGTTCCTGTTCGCCGTCGGCATGGGCGTGATGCCCAGCGCCGGCGCCATGGTCCGCGCCCGCTGGGCCCACCTCTACCGGGACGAGCCGGACCGGCTGCACACCGCCTACTCCTTCGAGGCGGTGGTCGACGAGTTCTGCTTCATGGTCGGCCCGATCGTCGCCGTCAGCCTGGCCACCAACGTCTTCCCCGAGTCCGGCGTGCTCGCCGCCGTCGTCGCGTTCACCGTCGGCATCGCCCTGTTCACCGCCCAGCGCCGCACCGAACCGCCGGTCCACCCCGCCTCCGCCCACAGCGGCGGCAGCGCCATCCGCAACGGCGGCCTGGTCGTCCTGGTGCTCACCTTCATCGCCACCGGTGCGATCTTCGGCTCGGTCGAGATCGTCACCGTCGCCTTCGCCAAGGCCCAGGACAACGAGGGGCTCGCCGGCACCGTCCTCGCCGTGTGGGCGCTCGGCTCCGGCCTGGCCGGCATGGTCTACGGCGCGCTCAAGCCGAAGGGCTCGCTGGCCAACCGCTTCTTCGTCGGGGTGCTGTTGATGGCGCTCAGCATGATCCCGGTCCTGCTCGTCGCCTCGACCGTGCAGGGCGTGGGCGGGCTGCTCGTCGTCGGCGCCGCCCTGCTGATCGCCGGCCTCGCCATCTCCCCCACCCTGATCTCCGCGATGGCCCTGGTCGAACGGCTCGTCCCGGCCGGCCAGCTCACCGAGGGCATGGCCTGGACCACCACCGGGCTCGCCCTCGGCGTCGCGTTCGGGTCCGCGGCCGGGGGCTGGGTGGTCGACGCCGCGGGCGCCGCCGCCGGCTACTGGGTGCCCCTGGTCGCCGGGGCGTTCGGCGTCCTCGCCGCCCTCGCCGGGCTGGGCCGCCTGCGAGCCGGCATCGCCGCCCCCAGGACCGCCGAGCCCGCCGGACAGACCGTAGACCTCGAACGGTGAACTGACTACTCTCTCCCTACCCGTGGGCCTACCCGCGGGTAGGGAGACCGCAGGGCGGGCCGGCCGCCCCGGAGCGAGCCGACGCCGTTCGGCCACGGAGCAGGAGGCACCACATGCCCCAGGCCAGTACCGCACCCCGCGCCCGCTGGACCAACTGGGCCGGCAACCAGAGCGCCCACCCGGCCAAGGTGGTCACGCCCGGCACCGCGGAGGAACTGGCCAAGGAGATCCTGCGCGCCGCCGACCAGGGCCGCACCGTCAAGGCCGTCGGCTCCGGCCACTCCTTCACCTCGATCGCCTCGGCCGGCGACGGCGTCCTGGTCCGCCCGCACGCGCTGACCGCCGTCCGTGCCGTCGACCGAGAGGCCGGCACCGTCACCGTCGAGGCCGGCCTGCCCCTGGCCCGGCTCAACCGGCTGCTCGCCGCCGCCGGGCTCTCGCTCACCAACATGGGCGACATCGAGGTGCAGACCGTGGCCGGCGCCACCAGCACCGGCACCCACGGCACCGGCCGCGACTCCGGCTCCCTCGCCGCCCAGATCCGCGCACTGGAGATCGTCCTCGCCGACGGCACCGTCCGGCACTGCTCCCCCACCGAGAACCCACGGCTCTTCCAGGGCGCCCGGCTCGGCCTCGGCGCGCTCGGCGTGATCACCGCGCTCACCCTCGCCGTCGAACCGGCCTTCCTGCTCACCGCGCACGAGCAGCCGATGCGCTTCGACGAGGTGCTGGACCGGCTCGACGACCTCACCTCGGTCAACGAGCACTTCGAGTTCTACTGGTTCCCGCACACCGACCGCTGTTCCACCAAGCGCAACAACCGCAGCCAGGGCCCGGCCGCCCCGCTGCCCCGGTTCAAGGAGTGGCTGGAGGACGACTTCCTCTCCAACACGGTCTGGGAGGGGGCCTGCCGGGTCGGCCGGCGCTTCCCCGCCGCCGTGCCCACCATCGCCTCGCTGGCCAGCCGCGCCTGGTCGGACCGCAGCTACACCGACACCGCGTACAAGGTGTTCACCAGCCCGCGCAAGGTCCGGTTCATCGAGATGGAGTACGCGGTGCCGCGCGGCGAGGTCGCCGAGGTGCTGCGCGAGCTGAAGGCGATGATCGAACGGTCCGACTGGCGGATCAGCTTCCCGGTCGAGGTGCGGTTCGCCCCCGCCGACGACCTCTGGCTCTCCACCGCCAACGGCCGGGACAGCGCCTACATCGCCGTCCACCTCTACCGGGGCACCGCCGAGCAGGGGTACTTCACCGAGGTCGAGAAGCTGATGACCGCCCACCGGGGCCGGCCGCACTGGGGCAAGCTGCACACCCGCGACGCCGGCTACCTCGCCGAGGTCTACCCGCACTTCGCCGACTTCACGGCGCTGCGGGACGAGCTCGACCCGCAGCGCCGCTTCGGCAACGACTACCTGCGACGCGTCCTCGGCGCATAAGGCGCTTCCCCTCATCCGGCCGGCGGCGCGGACGGGGCGACGGCCGGCGGCGGGACCGCGGCCGGGGCGCCGCTCGGCGCGGGCGGCCGCGGAGTCGCCCCGCCGGACGGCTCGGCCGAGGAGGACGGGCTGCCGGACGGCGACGGGCTCGGGCCCGCCGACGGGGAGGCCGTGCCGCCGCTCCCGGTACTCGGACGGTGGGACGGGCTGACGGGGGCCGGGTCGCCGCCGTCCTTCCCGGCCGACGGCGACGAACCGCCGGGGGCCCCGGCCGGGGGCACGCCGGCCGGCCGCTCGGCCGGCGCCGACGGGCCGGAGGACCTCGGCCCCACCGTGCCGCCCAGCGAGGTGCCGCTGCCCGACTCCCCCTTCACCGTGGCCGACACCGGCTGCCCGGTGGCCAGTTCGAAGCCGACGATCGGCGCCATCGCCAGGACGAAGACCAGCCCGGACACCACGGCGTACGTCCGCCACGTCCACCGCCGGCGCGCCCGGACCACCCGCGGCGCGTTCCACTCCGCGGCGGGCGCCGGCGCGAGGGCCGGGCCGGCGGGCGGTCCGGCGGCCGGGCCGGCGGTGCGAACGGCGGTCGCGGCGGTCGAATCGGCGGCCGCGGGGACCTGGCGGAGTTCGTTCACGGCCGGACCGGGGCCGCTCCGCTCCACCGCGTCGCGCAGTTGTTCGCCGGTGCGTTTGAAGACGTGTTGGAACACCGCCCCACCGGTGGTGGCTCCGACACTCACCACCGCCGCGCCCAGAATGGTGCCGTAGACGCCGAGTTCGGAGGCGAGCAGCGCCCCCACCACGGCGGCGAGCGCGCTCGCCGCGACCTGAGCCACACTCAGGTCAATTCGCCCGCGACCTTCTCCGCCACCCTCCTCGACCGGCCTCCCGGCGGCCCGCTGCTCCGGCATCGACATCCCTCGGGTCCGTACGACCGTTCTTCGAACAAGTCACTCCATCTTGCTCAAAGAAGGACACAAGGGACGAAAATGCGGTTCCGCGCGGGAGATATATGTGAAGATGATCACCGTTCACCGGTGGATCGTCCGCCATCGGCGGAGCGCGCTCTTGAGATTCCCGTGAATCGCGGGAGACTTGAGCGGCGAGCCGCCCCTTCGGATGCCACGAATGGAGTACTGTTCGTAAAGCCTGAGCCTTGGGTCGACTTGTCGACTGCCCATCAACCGGCAGCTTGACAAGGAGCCACGGCACAGGCACGCACGGCGACGCCCGTCCCGGAACGTCGCGTTCACTGCGCGTGCGAGTACGGCCGGGACACCCAGGCGCGACGTCAAGAGCGACGTGGCAAAAAGGCAACCGTGCCACAGCGGCGAGCCCGGGCGTGAGCCCGACACGCCGGGGAACTCAGCAAGGTTGTGGCCAGTCGCGAGCGGGCAGGCCACACTCAGTACGGGAGCAGCGACGCAGGTGACGTCGGCAGGCACCACCCGGGAGGTAACCGTGCCCGAACTGCGGGTTGTGGCCGTCAGCAACGACGGCACACGGCTGGTGCTCAAGGCTGCCGACAGCACGGAGTACACCCTCCCCATCGACGAGCGGCTGCGCGCCGCCATCCGGGGGGACCGTCCCCGCCTCGGCCAGATCGAGATCGAGGTGGAGAGCCACCTCCGCCCCCGCGACATCCAGGCGCGGATACGAGCCGGTGCCTCCGCCGAGGAGGTCGCGCAGGCCGCCGGCATCTCCGTCGACCGGGTCCGCCGCTTCGAGGGACCGGTGCTCGCCGAGCGCGCCTTCATGGCCGAGCGGGCCCGCAAGACCGCCATCCGCCGGCACGGCGAGTCCACCGGACCGCAGCTGGGCGAGGCCGTCGCCGAGCGGCTCGCGCTGCGCGGCGCCGAGAAGGACACCGAGCGCTGGGACTCCTGGCGGCGCGACGACGGCACGTGGGAGGTCATCCTCTCCTACCGGGCCGACGGCGAGGGCCGCAGCGCCGCCTGGACGTACGACCCGCCGCGGCGCCTGGTGCAGCCGAACGACGACGAGGCCCGGGCGCTGATCGGCGAGAACGTCGAGCGCGAGGAGGAGTCGGTCTTCCCGTTCATCCCGCGGATCGCCCGGCTCCCCCAGGACCGGCCGCCGCGCCCGATGATCGACCGGCCGTCCGCCGACCGCATCATGTCCGCCCGCGAGGTGCGCGAGGCCCGCGAGGCCACCGCCGACTCGCGCGACTCGCTGACCAGCCTGCTCGACGTCGTCCCGGCCTTCCGCGGCGACCTCGCCGTCGGCGCGCCGCCCTCGATCGAACCGGTGGTGCCCGCCGAGGTCGCCGAGGAGGACGAGGAGGCGGCCGCCGCCGCGCCCGCGGTCGGCGCGGGTTCGGCGTACGCGGACATCCTGATGCCGCGCGCCGTCGCCCCGCACCGCGAGCGGCTGGTCGGCACCACCGACCGGCAGGCCGAGGCGGACGGCGTCCGGCCCGGGCGCCGGGCCACCGTGCCGAGCTGGGACGAGATCGTCTTCGGCAGCCGGCGCAAGAAGCAGGAGTAGCCACCACGGTGAGGAGGGGCGTCCCGCGCGGGGCGCCCCTCCTCGCCGCGCGTCCGGCTACCGCGCGTCCGGCTACCGTGCGTGCGGTAGCCGGGCGTCCGGCTCAGCCCGGCTGATCGGTGACCGCCACCGGGCGGCTCTCGTCGCTCGACCACTCGCTCCACGAGCCCGGGTACAGCGTGGCCGGCACGCCCGCCACCGCGAGCGCGAGGATCTGGTGGGCCGCCGTCACCCCCGAACCGCAGTACACGGCGGTCTCCCGCTCGCCCGCTCCCAGCGCGCCGAACCGCTCGGCGAGAGCGGCGGCCGGCAGGAAGCGCCCGTCCGGGCCGACGTTCTCGGTGGTCGGCGCGGAGACCGCACCCGGGATGTGCCCGGCGCGCGGGTCGATCGGCTCGGTCTCGCCCCGGTAGCGCTCCCCCGCCCGGGCGTCCAGCAGCAGACCCGACCGGGCCCAGGCCGCGGCGCCGTCGCCGTCCACCGTCGGCAGCTGCCCCGGCACCGGCTTGAAGTCACCCTCCTCCGGCGCCGGCACCTCGGCCGTCACCGGCAGCCCGGCCGCCCGCCAGGCCGCGAACCCGCCGTCCAGCACCCGCACGTCCGGGTGGCCGGCCCAGCGCAGCAGCCACCAGGCCCGGGCGGCGGCCAGCGAGGTGGCGCCGTCGTACACCACCACCGGGCGGTCGGCACTGACCCCGAAACGGCGCAGCGCCGCCCCGAACTCCTCGACGTCCGGCAGCGGGTGGCGGCCGCCGCGCCCGGGCGGGCCGGCCGGAGCGGCGAGGTCGGTGTCCAGCGCGACGAAGTGGGCGCCGGGCAGGTGGCCGGCCGTGTAGTCCTCGATCCCGGGCGGGCCGCCGAGCTGCCAGCGCACATCGAGCAGGACCGGCGGTCGGGCGGAGCCGAGCGCCTCCTGGAGGCCGGCCACCGAGACCAGCGGGGATTCGTCGTGAGAGGTCGTCATGACGGTCATTCTCGCGCAGTGCCGCCACCCCGACGCTCTTTGTGCGGTCTTTGCCGGACTTTCCGCGCGGCCCGGGGGTCGGGTGCGCGCCAGGGTGGAACCATCACCCTCACGTGCGCGGTTCCGTGCGCCGAACGCCCCTGAGGAGGCCCGCATGCCCGCGGTGCAACTCCGGCTCGCCCAGGGCACTCCGTGCTGGGTCAGCCTGATGACCGACGACCTGGACGGCGCCCGCGCGTTCTACGGCCGACTGCTCGGCTGGACGTACACGCCGGGCCCGACCCAGCTCGGCGCCTACGTCCGGGCCGAGGTCGGCGGTGCCCCGGTGGCCGGTCTCGGCGTCTCCACGGTGACGGGCTTCCCGGTGCAGTGGACCACCTACTTCGCGGTGGACAGCGCCGACCGGACGGCCCAGCTGGTGCGCGAGTGCGGCGGCACCGTGGCGGTCGGACCGCTGCAGGCCGAGCGGGCCGGGCGGCTGGCCATCGCGGCCGACGTCTCCGGCGCGGTCTTCGGGCTCTGGCAGGGCGAGGAGCACCCGGGCCGGGAGGCGGGCCCCGAGCCGGGCGGGCCGGCCTGGGCCGAGCTGATCACCCCGGACGACGAGGGCGCGGCGGTCTTCTACGGCGCGGTACTGGGGCGGCCGGTGGCGCCGGCCGGCGGCGAGTCCGCGCTGCTGGTGGACGGCCGGCCGGTGGCGGGCATCCGGCCCGGGGCGGAGCTGCGCGGTCACCCGCCGCGCTGGCGGGTCCACTTCGCGGTCGAGGACGCCGGGCTGACGGCCCGTCGGGCGGTCGAGCTGGGCGGCCGGGTGCTGGTGGAGCCGCGGGACACCGGGCGGGGCCGGGTGGCCCGGCTGGCCGACCCGCAGGGCGGGCACTTCTCGGTGCTCCAGCCCTGGTGACCCACCCGCTCGCGGCTCAGGCCTGCTGCTCCTCGAAGGGCAGCACGTCCGGGGAGAGCACCGAGGCGCGGGCCGTCGCGGCGGTCAGCCGGCGACGGTGGTGGCGGCGGCAGAGCACCTCGTAGCCGACCTCGTCCTCGCGCACCGAGATGTCGCCGATCACGACCTGGGCGCCCTCGACCACCATCACGCCGCCCACCGTGCGGGCGTTGTGGGTGGCGCGCGCGCCGCACCAGCAGAGCGCCTCGACCTGCAGCACCTCGACCCGGTCGGCCAGTTCGATCAGCCGCTGGGAGCCGGGGAAGAGCCTGGTCCGGAAGTCGGTGGTGATGCCGAAGGTGAAGACGTCGATGCCGAGTTCGTCGACCACCCGGGCCAGCTGGTCCACCTGCTCGGCGCCGAAGAACTGGGCCTCGTCGCAGATCAGGTAGTCCACCCGGCCGCCGGCCGAGAGCCGGTGCACGACGTGGGCGTGGAAGTCGAAGTCGTCCGTCACCTCGACGGCCTCGGCGCGCAGGCCGAGCCGGCTGGAGATGGTGGCCGCACCGGCCCGGTCGTTGCGGGTGAGGATGATCCCCTGCCGGCCGCGCGCGGCGTGGTTGTGGTCCATCTGGAGCGCGAGCGTCGACTTCCCGCAGTCCATCGTGCCCGAGAAGAACACCAGTTCAGCCATGGGTGGAGCAGAGGCCTTTCAGAGAGGGGGAGTTCACGCGGAGCGGGGGTTCACGCGCGGACTTCGAGCAGGGGCACGAACTGCTCGACCGGGGTCATCGAGCCGTGCAGGCCGATCATCGCGGACTCACCGGGCTCGTTGCGGGAGGCGATCACGGCGATGTCGTCGCGGGCGGCGGCGACCACGTCGCCGATCCGGTGGTAGACCCGCTCGTCCACCGAGGGGCCGAACCAACCGGCGGCGATCGCCTCGTCCCGGGTCGCCACCCACATCCGGTCGCCGAGCACCTCGCTCCAGACCGTGTGCACGTCGGCGGCCGCCCCCGGCACCGCGTACACGTGCCGGGCCCGGCCCTCGCCGCCGAGCAGGGCCACGCCGGCGCCGAGCTCCCAGTCCTCGTCGAAGTCGATCCGGTCCTCGGGGGCGATGTCGATCATGCCGTGGTCGGCCGTGACGTACATCGCCGAGCGCGGCGGCAGCTGCTCGGCCAGCCGCCGGGCGAGGCGGTCCACCGCGTCCAGGGTCATCCGCCACTCGTCGGAGTCCACCCCGAAGCGGTGGCCGGCGCCGTCCAGCTCGCTCACGTAGGTGTAGACCAGCGCGCGGTCGTGCTCGGCCAGCCAGGCGGCCGCCTGGTCCATCCGCTCCTCACCCGTGGTGCGGCCGAGGAAGGTGCCGCCGGACAGCGCCACCCGGGTCAGCGGGGTCTGGGCGAACAGCGGCGAGGAGACCTGGGCGGTCGCCACCCCGGCGGCCTGGGTCTGCTCGAACACCGTCGGGTACGGCTGCCAGAGCGCCGGATCGGTGTGCGGCTGCCAGCGCAGCTGGTTCATCAGGTAGCCGGCGCCCGGCACCGCCACCGTGTAGCCGGCCAGGCCGTGCAGGCCCGGCGCCGTCCCGGTGCCCACCGAGGCCAGCGAGGTCGCGGTGGTGGACGGGAAGCCCGCGGTCAGCGGGCGGCCGGTGCCGCCGAGCGAGCTGCCGGCCAGCGAGGAGAGGAACGGCGCGTACTCGGGGTGGCGCAGCAGCAGCTCCCAGCCGAGGCCGTCGACCAGGAACACCACCACCCGGTCGGCGGGCGCGATCGGCAGCGTCGCGGTGAACCCGGGCACACCGAGGCCGGCCGCCACCGAGGGCAGCAGGTCGCAGAGCGAACCGCCGCCGTAGGGGGGCGCCGGGGCGGTGGCGGGGTCGAGGATCTCGAAGGCGTCGGGGCCGTCGGGTACGAAGGACATGGCTTGGGGGGCTGGCTTCCTGGCTTCGGTGGCGTCGTCGTGCGTCGTGCGTCAGGTCTCGCACGCCGTCGTGCGTCGTGCGTCAGGTGTCGCACGTCGTCGTGCGGCGCCGGCTCAGACCCGCGGACCGTTGCTGATCGTCGCGTCGGAGAGCGCCCGGGCGAACACCAGCGCCTGGGCAACCGTCTCCGGACCGTCACCGGCCTCGCTGACCCGCAGTGACAGGTCGTCAGCGGTGGCCGAACCGGTGTAGCCGTGGTCCGCCTCACAGTTCGGGTCCGAGCAGCCGGCCGGCTCCAGGTCCAGGCGCTGCACCGCGCCCCAGCCGATGGTCAGCACCACCTCCCGCGGCAGCGTGCCCGGGGTGTACGTCTCGGGGTTGGCAACCATCCGGCTCACCACGACCGAGCCGATGCGGTCCAGCCGGACGCTCTCGGTGGACGTGGTCGCGTACGGCACCGCCGGGCCGGCGCCGTCGCCGGACTGCTCGTCGGTGTGGCTCACCACGAACCGGGTCGGGGTCAGCACCAGCACGGTCACGTGCCGGCGGACCTCGTTGGCGTCGAAGGTGGTCTCCTGGTGCACCAGGTAGGAGCTGATCGGCTCGGGACCCACCGCGGACTCGACCGCCTCGGACACCAGGGCCGGGTAGTAGCCGCTGCGCTCGATCGCCGAGCGCAGGTCCTGAGTGGTGGTGGTACCGGTCTTCGCCATAACTCCATCCTGGCATGGTCCGCCGACGAAGCGGGCGGCACGGCGCCGAGCTTCCGGACGACAGCGCCCCCGGGCAGGGCGCAACCTAGGAAGGTTACAGCGTGCTCATGGCGCGCGGGCCCAGATCGCTGCGGACGGGCAGGGGCGCGATCCGCACCTGCGCCCCCAGGATCGCCAGCCCGTGCGGGGCCACGACCACGGGTTCGAGGTCCACCGAGGCCACCTCCGGGAGGTCGTCGACCAGACGGGACACCCGCAGCAGCAGCTCCTCCAGCGCGCCGGTGTCCACCGCCTCGGCGCCGCGCCAGCCGAACAGCAGCGGCGACGCCCGCACCTCGCGGATCAGCCCGGCCACGTCCTGGTCGGTGGCCGGGACCAGCCGGTGGGCGACGTCACCGAGCAGTTCGGCGGGCGCTCCGGCCAGACCGAAGGAGAGGATCGCGCCGACCGCCGGGTCGACCGTGGCACCGATCACGGTGTCCACGCCGCGCGGGGCCAGCCGCTGCACCACCAGCCCGGCCTGGGCCGCCCCGCCGAGCAGCGCGTCCAGCTCGCGGTGGGCGCGGCGCAGCCCCGGCTCGCCGGTCAGGTCCAGCCGGACGCTGCCGAGGTCGGGGCGGTGGCGCAGGTGCGGGGCGGTCGCCTTGAGCGCGACGGGGTAGCCGAGCGTCGCGGCGGCGCGGACGGCGGTCTCCTCGTCGGGGGCGGGCAGGGTCGGCGAGACGTCGATGCCGTAGTGGGCGAGCAGCGCCGCCGCGTCCGCGTCCGGCAGCGCGATCCGCGCGCCGCCGGGCTGGGTACGGGCGAAGAAGCTCCGGCGCGTAGCGCCGCGATCAAGGGTGGTGGTGGGCGACGGGCGGGCCGCGGTCCGGGTGGAGAGCGCGGTCTCGACCAGGGCCCGGGCGGCGCCCTCGTCGATCCGGTCCAGCTCGGGGACGCGGGCGGTCTCCTCCGCCTCGGCCATCCGGTGGCGCCACTGGGCGTAGTGGACGGCGTGCGCGAGGGCGCGCACCGCCCGCTCGGGCGCCGGGTAGGCGGGGATGCCGCCCGGACGCAGCCGGCTCGGCAGGTCGGTCAGCGCCAGGTGGGCGAGCAGCAGCGGCTTGCCCAGCCTCCTCGCCCGCGTGCCCGCTTCGAGCAGCGCGGCGGCGATCTCCGGATCGTCGGAGCCCATCTCCGGATCGTCCGGTCCGGCCAGCCGGCCACCCATGAACGCGTGCGCCGAGGTGCCGATCGGCGGGATCGCGACAGCGATCACCGCGTCCACCGCCGGGTCGTCCAGCGCCACGTCCAGCGCGATCCGGAAGTTCTCGCCGGTGGCGGCCGTGGTCAGGTCCACCGGGGTCCGGGGGCGCAGCCCGGCGCTGAGGCAGGCGTCGTGGGTCAGCAGGCCCAGCGAGTCCGAGTTGCCGACCACAGCCACCCGGTCCCCGGCGGGCAACGGCTGCAGCGCGAGCAGTTCGCCGGTGTCGTACAGCTCGGTGATCGTCTCCACCCTGGTCACCCCGGCCTGCTGGAACAGCGCGTCGACGGTCGCGTCGCGCAGCCCGCTGGCGGTCGGCGGGACGGCGTGGCCCGGCGGCAGGCTGCCGGTGTGCCGGGCGCCCTTCACCACCACGATCGGTTTGGCCACGGCCAGGCGGCGGGCGATCCGGGTGAACTTCCGGGGGTTGCCGAAGGACTCCAGGTAGAGCAGCACCACCTCGGTGGCCGGGTCCTCCGCCCAGTACTGGAGGAAGTCGTTGCCGGAGACGTCCGAGCGGTTGCCGACCGAGGCGAAGGAGGAGACGCCCAGGCCCCGGCGGTGCGCGGCCTCCAGCAGGGCGACGCCGATCGCGCCGGACTGGCAGAAGATGCCGAAGCCGCCGCGGCGCGGCAGGGCGGGCGCGAGCGAGGCGTTCAGCGGCCGGTCGGCGTCGGTGTTGATCAGGCCGAAGGCGTTCGGGCCGATCACCCGCATGCCGGCCGCCCGGGCCTGGCGGACCAGGGCGCGCTGCCGGTCCCGGCCCTCCGGACCGGTCTCCGCGTAGCCGGCGGTGACCACCACCAGCCCCTGCACGCCGTGCGCACCGCATTCGGCGACGGCGGCGGGCACGGCCGCGGCCGGGACGGCGATCACCGCGAGGTCCACCGGGCCGGGGATCTCCAGGACCGACCGGTGCACCGGGACGCCGTCCAGCTCGGTCCCGGGCGGGGCGTTGCGGTTCACGGCGTAGACCCGCCGGTCGTCGCCGCCGCCTCCGTGCTTCTCGTCGTCCTCGTCGCCGGGCCGCCCGTCGGACTGCCCGCCCGCCGCGAAGCCGGCCAGCAGGTCGCGCAGGATCGCCCGGCCGACCGTCTGCGGATTGCGCGACACCCCCAGCACCGCGACCGACCGCGGGGTGAGCAGTCGCTGCACCGACCTCGCCTCGGCACGGTGCTCCCGCGCCCGCATCACCGCGAGCGAGGCCGCGGTCGGCTCCAGGTCGAACTCCAGGTGGACCACACCGTCGGCGAAGCTGCGGCGCTGGGTGTAGCCGGCGTCGGTGAAGACCTTCACCATCTTGCGGTTCTCCGGCAGCACCTCCGCCTGGAACCGGCGGATGCCGCGCTCCTGCGCCACCGCCGCGATGTGCTCCAGCAGCGCCGAGGCCACCCCGCGCCCCTGGTGGGCGTCCTGCACCAGGAACGCCACCTCGGCATCGGTGCCGGTCTCCGACGGACGGCCGTCGGCGTCGATCCGGTCGTAGCGGACGGTCGCGATGAAGCGGTCCCGGATCACCACGGCCAGGCCGACCCGGTTCACGAAGTCGTGGTGGGTGAAGCGGCGGACGTCCTTGTCGGAGAGCCGCGGGTAGGGCGCGAAGAAGCGGAAGTACTTGGACTGGTCCGACACCTGCTCGTAGAACTCCACCAGCCGGCCGGCGTCGTCGGGCGTGATCGGCCGGATCCTGGCCGTACCGCCGTCACGCAGCAGGATGTCGGCCTCCCAGTGCTGCGGGTAGTCCGGCCCGGCGTGCTCGGGGTGCTGCGCGCTCTGCCGCGGGCCCAGCCCGGGGTGCGGTGCCAGGGAGTCGTCCACATTCGTCAGGTTATCCGGCGGCGAGCCGAATGGCGCCGGCCGTGCGTCGGCGGCAGGGTGGGCAGGGCCCACCGGGGCTCCCGGCCGGGGACTTACGTCCCTGCTTATGGCCCCGAAAGAAACAATCACAAGTACTGAACGCGGCGGCTCGGAGGGGTCACCTGCGTGCAACACTGGTCTAGACAACATGGCCGCCTCCGCCAAGCACGGCCATGACCAGTTACACCGGAAAGGCACGTCTCATGGCCGAGCGCCGCGTCACCATCGGTTGGGCCGAGGGCCTGCACGCCCGTCCCGCCTCCGTCTTCGTCAGGGCCGTCACGGCCACCGGCGTGCCGATCACCATCGCCAAGCCCGGCGGCAACCCGGTCAACGCCGCCTCCATGCTCGGCCTGCTCGGCCTCGGCGCCCAGGGCGGCGAGGAGGTCATCCTCGCCTCCGACGCCGAAGGCGCCGACCAGGCCCTCGACCGCCTCGCCAAACTGGTCCAGGAAGGCCTCGACGAGCTCCCCGCCGCCGCCTGAGCCCAGCAGCCCGAACGCGGAGCGCCCGGCAGGCATAGCACTGCCGGGCGCTTTTGTTCGCACATTCGATCGCATCCATACCATCGAGCGAACCGATGAGCGAGCGGACCATTCCGGTGGCCGATCGCACACATGCTCGCCGCATGACGGTCTTCGACCTCGAACGACCCGACCACGCATACTTGTTCGCCTTCCTCCAGGCGGACGGACACCTCGCGCAGGGCCCCGGCAACAAGGGCCGGCTCACCGTCGAGCTCTCCGCGCGCGACGCCCCGATCCTCGACGAGTTCCAGCGACTCTGCCCGTACAACAGCAGCATCGGACACCGGACCCGCAGCACGAACTTCAAGGCCGATCACACCTCGGTGATGTGGACGGTCTGCGCCCGTGGATTCCGCGAAGAGCTTCAGGCGCTGGGCCTGCCTGCGGGACGGAAGTCCGAGATCGTCGCGCCGCCGCGCGCCCCGTTCTCCGAGCGCGACTACCTGCGGGCGCAGACGGACGCCTTTGGGATGAGCCGAGATAACGCGGGAAGGGCCCCGACCAAGTCGGGGCCCTTCCCGCGTCAGTGCTCAGCCCTTGATGCAGATGACCTGCTTGATCTGCGCAACGATCTCCACCAGGTCGCGCTGCTGCTCCATGACCTTCTCGATCGACTTGTACGCGCCCGGAATCTCGTCGACGACACCGCTGTCCTTACGGCACTCGACTCCCCGGGTCTGCTCCTCCAAATCCCGCACGGTGAAGCGCTTCTTCGCCGCCGAGCGGCTCATCTTGCGGCCGGCACCGTGCGAGGCGGAGTTGAACGCCGCCTCGTTGCCGAGTCCGCGGACGATGTAGGAACTCGTTCCCATCGAGCCCGGGATGATCCCGTACTCGCCGTCACCGGCCCGGATGGCCCCCTTGCGGGTCACCAGCAGGTCGACGCCGTCGTACCGCTCCTCTGCCACGTAGTTGTGGTGGCAGCTGATCACCTCGTCGAAGGTGACCTTCTTCTTGGCGAACTCACGGCGCAGCACGTCCTGGAATAGCGCCATCATGACGGCGCGGTTGTTCTTGGCGTACTCCTGCGCCCAGTACAGGTCCTCCCGGTACGCCGCCATCTGCGGCGTGTCCGAGATGAACACCGCCAGGTCGCGGTCGACGAGACCCTGGTTGTGCGGGAGGGACCGGGCAACGGTCATGTGGTGCTCAGCGAGCTCCTTGCCGATGTTGCGCGAGCCGGAGTGCAGCATCAGCCACACCGTCCCGACCGTATCGATGCACAATTCGATCATGTGGTTGCCCGCTCCGAGCGTTCCCATCTGCTGCATGGCCCGCTCGCGGCGCCACTTCACCTCGTGGGCGACCCCGTCGAAGCGGTGCCAGAAGTCGTCCCAGCCGGCCGTCGCGAAGCCGTGGAGCTTGCGCGGGTCGACCGGGTCGGTGTGGAGGCCGCGGCCGACCGGGATGGCCTGCTCGATCTTGGAGCGGAGGCGGGAGAGGTCGTCGGGGAGGTCCTTGGCGGTCAGGGACGTCTTCACCGCGCTCATGCCGCAGCCGATGTCCACGCCGACCGCCGCCGGGCAGACGGCGCCCTTCATCGCGATCACGGAGCCGACCGTCGCGCCCTTGCCCAGGTGGACGTCGGGCATCACGGCGAGGCCGTGCAGCCAGGGCAGCGAGCTGATGTTGCGCAGCTGCTGCATGGCCTGGCCCTCGACGGTGGCCGGGTCGGTCCACATCCGGATCGGGACCCGGATGCCGGGCACCTCGGTGTACGACATGGTTGAACGACCTCCCAAGGTCGGTTGGTTCAAGCGTAGGTGGGTGCCGCACGAAGGATCCCGGTGCGGCTCGGGGAAGATCGGGGGGGTACGCGGTGCTCAGGCCGCGAAGGGGCGTCGGGAGGACGGCCTCGGGGAGCGCAGTATGGTCGGCTCGACCCGCATGGTGACCGCCTCCTCTCCGTGTGTGTACCGGCTGCCGGGGATATCTACCCACAGCGTGATCACGGCCCGCAAGGGATTTAGAACGCGGCGGGCCCGGCGGAGCGGAGTGCTCCACCGGGCCCTGCCCGTCAGGGGGTTCGGGCGCGTCAGGCGCCGACCACGGTGACCTCGCCGATGCCGAGCGCGCGGACGTCGTCGGCGATCGCGGCGGCGTCGCCGACCAGGACGGTGACCAGCCGCTCGGGCGGGAAGGCCGCGACCACGGCCTCGGTGGCGGCGGCCGTCGGGAGCTCGGCGAGCTTCCGGTAGACCTCGGCCTGGTAGTCGTCGGGCAGGTGCTGCTCGACCTGGTCGGCGAGGGTCCCGGCGACCGAGCCGGCCGTCTCGTACTTCAGCGGGGCGACCCCGACCAGGAACTGCACGGCCTCGTCGCGCTCGGCGTCGGTGAGGCCCTCGGCGGCGAGGGTGCGCAGGATGGTCCAGGTGTCGGCGAGCGCCGGGGCGGTGGAGGCGGTGTCCACCGAGCCGCTGATCGCGAGCAGCGCGCGGCCGCTGCCGTCGGCGGCGGAGCGCAGCGGCTGGGCGAAGGCGCGGACGCCGTAGGTGTAGCCCTTCTCCTCGCGCAGGACGCGGTCGAGGCGGGAGGTGAGGGTGCCGCCGAGGCAGTAGGTGCCGAGGATCTGGGCGGCCCAGGCGGCGTCGTGCCGGTCGGGTCCGACGCGGCCGATGAGGAGCTGGGTCTGGACGGAGCCGGGGCGGTCGACGATGACGACGCGGCCGGTGTCGTCGGCGGTGACCGGGGCGTGGGTGCTGGGGTTGGCGGGGTCGGCCGTCCAGGTGCCGAGGGTGGCTTCGAGCAGGGCGGGCAGGTCGGTGCCGGTGAGGTCGCCGACCACGACGACGGTGGTGGTGGCGGGCCGGATGTGGGCGTCGTAGAAGGCCTTGACGGCGGCGCGGTCGATCGACTTGACCGTGTCGGCGGTGCCGCCGCGGGGGCGGGAGAGGCGGTCGGCGCCGTCGAAGAGCTCGGCGTAGAGGGCCTTGGCGGCGCGGCGGGCGGGGTTGGCCTGCTCGTGGACGATCTCGTCGAGGCGGTTGGCGACGAGGCGTTCGATCTCGCCCTCGGGGAGGGCGGGGGCGCGCAGGGCGTCGGCGAGCAGGGTGAGTCCGCGCTGGAGCCGGCTGGCGGGGACCTCCAGGGAGACGCGGATGCAGGGGTGGTCGGCGTGGGCGTCGAGGGTGGCGCCGGCGCGCTCGAGCTCGGCGGCGAACTCCTCGGCGGTGAGGGTGTCGGTGCCTTCGTTGAGGGCGCGGGCGAGGATGCCGGCGATGCCGTCGAGGCCGTCGGGTTCGGCGGCGAGCGGGGCGTCGAGGAGCACGTCGACGGCGATCAGCTGCTGGCCGGGGCGGTGGCAGTGCAGGACGGTGATGCCGTTGCCGAGGGCGGCCCGCTCGGGGGCGGGGAAGGCCCACGGGCTGGGCGTGCCGGGCTCGGGCTGGGGGTGGAAGGTCATGGCGGGGGCGTACTCGGCGCTCATGCGGCAGCGCCCTCCTCGTCGGTGTCGGCGGCGGTCTCGGTGTCGTCGGCGGTGGTGGGCTCGTAGACCAGGACGGCGCGGTTCCGCGGGTGCAGGCGGGCCTGGGCGACGGCCTGGACCTCTTCGGCGGTGACGTCGAGGACCTTGGGGAGGGCGTCGGCGAGCAGCTTGGGGTCGCCGAACAGGACGGCGTAGCGGCAGAGTTCGTCGGCGCGGCCGGCGACGGTGGTGAGCCGGTCGAGCCATTCGCGTTCGATCTGGGCCTGGGCGCGCTCGAGTTCGGCGGCGGTGGGGCCTTCGGCGGCGAAGCGGGCGAGTTCCTCGTCGACGGCGGTCTCGATCTGCTCGATGGTGGCGTCGCCGGAGGTCTTGACGTCGAGCCAGCCGAGGCTGGGGGCGCCGGCGAGGCGGAGCAGGCCGAAGCCGGCGGCGACGGCGGTGCGGTCGCGGCGGACGAGGCGGTTGTAGAGGCGGCTGGATTCGCCGCTGCCGAGGATGGTGAGGGCGAGGTCGGCGGCGTCGGCCTCGCGGGTGCCGTCGTGCGGGAGGCGGTAGGCGGCCATCAGGGCGCGGGAGGGGACGTCCTCGCGGACGTGCTCGCGGAGTTCGCGGCCGATGGTGTCGGGGAGGGTGCCGTCGCGCGGGGGCTGCTTGCCGTCGTGGGCGGGGATGCTGCCGAAGTACTTCTCGACCCAGGCGATGGTCTGCTCGGGGTCGATGTCGCCGACGACGGAGAGGACGGCGTTGTTGGGCGCGTAGTAGGTGCGGAAGAACGCGCGGGCGTCCTCGAGGGTGGCGGCGTCGAGGTCGGCCATGGAGCCGATGGGGGTGTGGTGGTAGGGGTGGCCGTCGGGGAAGGAGAGCGCGGTGAGCTTCTCGAAGGCGGTGCCGTAGGGGACGTTGTCGTAGCGCTGGCGGCGCTCGTTCTTGACGACGTCGCGCTGGTTCTCCATGGAGGCCTCGTCGAGGGCGACGAGCAGGGAGCCCATCCGGTCGGCCTCCAGCCAGAGGGCGAGTTCGAGCTGGTGGGCGGGCATGGTCTCGAAGTAGTTGGTGCGCTCGAAGCTGGTGGTGCCGTTGAGCGAGCCGCCGGCGCCCTGGACGAGCTCGAAGTGGCCGTTGTTCGAGACGTTGGCGGAGCCCTGGAACATCAGGTGCTCGAACAGGTGGGCCAGCCCGGTGCGGCCCTTCACCTCGTGCCGGGAGCCCACGTCGTACCAGAGGCAGACGGCGGCGACCGGCGTGAGGTGGTCCTCGGAGAGGACGACGCGCAGGCCGTTGGCCAGGCGGTGCTCGGTGATGGCGATGCCTCGGTGGGAGGCGGGGGCCGGGTTGGCCATGCGCTCGGGTCCTTCCCGTCGTCGATGTCGGGGGTTCGTGTGGCGTCCCCCATTGTGGTGCAACGCGCGGAGGGCGCGGATGTGTCCGCGCGGACGGGGCGTTCGCCAGGGGCGGAAGAGGGGCGCTGGGCGGGACTGTCGGTGCGAGGGTCCACAATGGGGGCGCTGAGCCGTGAGCTGAGCCTTGATTCGAAGCAGCCCGAAGCAGCCCGAAGCAGACAGACGAAGCAGACAAGACGCAAGGGAGCCCCGCCGCGATGGCCCGCCGCAGTTCGCAGACCCCGCCGCCCGGAGATTTCGAGGAGCGGATCCTCGACGTCGACGTCGTGGACGAGATGCAGGGCTCCTTCCTGGAGTACGCCTACTCGGTGATCTACTCGCGTGCGCTGCCCGACGCGCGGGACGGTCTGAAGCCGGTGCACCGCCGGATCCTGTACCAGGCCAACGAGATGGGCCTGCGACCGGAGCGCGGGCACGTGAAGTGCGCGCGGCTGGTCGGCGAGGTGATGGGCCGGCTGCACCCGCACGGTGACGCGTCGATCTACGACTCGGTGGTGCGCATGGCGCAGCCGTTCTCGATGCGGCTGCCGCTGATCGACGGGCACGGGAACTTCGGTTCGCTGGGCAACGACGACCCGCCGGCCGCGATGCGGTACACGGAGTCGCGGCTGACGGCGGCGTCGATGGCGATGGTGGAGTCGATCCACGAGGACACCGTCGACTTTGGCCCGAACTACGACGGCAGCGAGCAGGAGCCGTTGGCGCTGCCGGCGGCGTTCCCGAACCTGTTGGTGAACGGTGCGACGGGGATCGCGGTCGGGATGGCGACCAACATGCCGCCGCACAACCTGTCCGAGGTGGTGGCGGCGGCCCGGCACCTGATCAAGCACCCGAACGCGGACCTGGACACGCTGATGCGGTTCGTCCCCGGTCCGGACCTGCCGACGGGTGGCCGGATCGTGGGCCTGTCGGGGATCCGGGACGCGTACGAGTCGGGGCGCGGCACGTTCAAGATCCGGGCGACGGCGACGGTGGAGGCGGTGACGGCCCGCCGCAAGGGCATCGTGGTCACCGAGCTGCCGTACAACGTCGGTCCGGAGAAGGTGATCGCGAAGATCAAGGACCTGGTCAACGCGAAGAAGCTGCAGGGCATCGCGGACGTCAAGGACCTCACCGACCGCGAGCACGGGCTGCGGCTGGTGATCGAGGTGAAGAACGGCTTCGTGCCGGAGGCGCTGCTGGAGCAGCTGTACAAGCTGACGCCGATGGAGGAGACCTTCGGCATCAACAACGTGGCGCTGGTGGACGGCCAGCCGCTGACGCTGGGGCTGAAGGAGCTGCTGGAGGTCTACGTCGACCACCGCTTCAACGTGGTGCGCCGGCGCAGCGACTTCCGTCGGCGCAAGCGCCAGGAGCGGCTGCACCTGGTCGAGGGTCTGCTGGTGGCGCTGGTCGACATCGACGAGGTCATCGCGATCATCCGGTCGAGCGACAACGCGGCGCAGGCGAAGGAGCGCCTGATGGAGCGCTTCGCGCTGTCGGAGACGCAGACGGCGTACATCCTGGACACTCCGCTGCGGCGGCTGACCCGGTTCGACCGGGTGGAGCTGGAGCAGGAGCAGGCGAAGCTGACGACCGAGATCGCCGAGCTGACGGAGATCCTGGAGTCGGACGCCAAGCTGCGCAGTGTGGTGTCGGGCGAGCTGGGCGCGGTGGCGAAGCAGTTCGGCACGGAGCGGCGGACGGTGCTGCTGGAGGCGGGCGCGGTGCCGTCGGCGTCGCTGGCGGTGCCGTTGGAGGTGGCGGACGATCCCTGCCGGGTGCTGCTGTCGTCGACGGGTCTGCTGGCGCGGACGGCGGACGGTGAGCCGTTCGAGCTGTCGGAGAAGCGGGCGAAGCACGATGTGATCGTGTCGGCGGTGCCGGCCACGGCGCGGGCGGACGTGGGCGTGGTGACGTCGGCGGGCCGGGTGCTGCGGCTGCCGGTGATCGATCTGCCGGCGCTGCCGCCGACGCCGTCGCCGACGTTGGCGGGCGGGGCCGCGGTGGGCGAGTTCCTGCGGCTGGAGGCGGGTGAGCGGGTGCTGGCGCTGACGACGCTGGACGAGTCGTCGCCGGGGCTGGCGCTGGGTACGGTGCAGGGCGTGGTGAAGCGGGTGGTGCCCGAATGGCCCGCGAACAAGGACGAGTTCGAGGTGATCGCGCTCAAGGACGGGGACGAGCTGGTGGGCGCGGTGGAGCTGCGGACCGGCGAGGAGGACTTGGTCTTCATCACGTCGGACGCGCAGTTGCTGCGGTACCCGGCGGGTCAGGTCCGTCCGCAGGGCCGTCCGGCGGGTGGCATGGCCGGTATCAAGCTGTCGGAGGGTGCCCGGGTGCTGTCGTTCACGGCGGTGGATCCGGCGTCGGACGCGGTGGTGGTGTCGGTGGCCGGTGCCGCGGGGACGCTGACGGGCGAGGAGCAGAGCTCGTGGAAGGTGACGCCGTTCGAGCAGTACCCGCGCAAGGGCCGGGCGACGGGTGGTGTCCGCTGCCAGCGGTTCCTGCGGGGTGAGGACGGGCTCGTGTTCGCGTGGGCCGGTGCGGCTCCCGCCCGGGCGGCGACGGGGAAGGGCGCGCCGGTGGACCTGCCGGAGCGCGACCCGCGCCGGGACGGTTCGGGCACCCCGGTGACGACGCCGATCGCGGTGGTCGCCGGTCCGGCGTAGCGGCGCCGGGAGGGGCTACGGCCTGCGGCGGGACACCGTGTGGTGTCCCGCCGCGGGCGTTTTCGGTACGGGTAGCCTTGCCTGCGTGAGCACCTGTGCGACCTTGTCGCGTGAACTGTCGGAGCCGCTGGCCGCCACGGCGGCGACCGCCACCACCTGGCTGCTGGTCGAGCAGAACGGGCCGTGGGGGGCGAAGGCGCTCGGCGAGAGCCATCTGGACGCGGCGGTCGGGCGGGCGCTGGAGGCGGCCGCGGCGGGGACGGGCGTGCGGGTGGCGCTGATCCGGCGGCCGGGACGGCACGCGGACTGTCTGCCGTCGGCGCGGCGCGAGGTGATCGTGGCGCACACCGTGCCGGGCCGGGGTTGGGTGCGGCGGGCGGAGGTGGCCGATCCGGCGGAGTTGCTGGGGCTGGACTTCGCGGCGCTGGGCGGCGGTGAGCACGGCGGGTTCGGGGCGGAGCGGGTCGGCGGTCCGGTGGCGCTGGTGTGCACGAACGGGCGGCGGGACCGCTGTTGTGCGTTGCTGGGCCGGCCGTTGGCGGCGGAGCTGGCGGCGGCGGGGCACAGCGAGGTGTGGGAGGTGACGCACCTGGGCGGGCACCGCTTCTCCCCCACGATGCTGGTGCTGCCGTACGGCTACGCGTACGGGCGGCTGACGGCGGAGAGCGCCAAGGAGGTGCTGGCGGCGACGGCGGCCGGGCACGTGGTGCCGGAGTGGTCGCGGGGCTGTTCGGGCTGGGACCGTCCGGGCCAGGCGGCCGAGCACGCGGTGCGGCTGGCGACCGGGGAGACCGGGGTGGACGCGTTGACGCTGGTCCAGCGGCCGGCCGGCGAGGGTCGTTGGCTGGTGGGCGTGCGCCACCGGGACGGCCGGTGCTGGGAGGTCGAGGTGGTCGAGGGGGCCAGTGAGCCGGCTCGGCCGGAGAGCTGTGGCAAGGCGGCGGGTACGCCGTCGCGGATGGACGCGGTGGCGGTCCGGGAGCTGTGACGGCCCCGCGCCCGTGGGGGTGGGCGCGGGACCGTCGGGCACCGGGCGGTGGGCGGGGTCGCGCCCGCTGTCCGTGGGAGGCGCGGGGCCGTGCCGTCCCGGGGCCGGCTCAGCCGGTGGTGGCCTTGGTGACGAACTCGGTCGTGTAGGTGCGGGCGAGGTCGATGGCGTCCTCCTTGCCCTTGACGTCGGGGTGGAAGGCGGCGAGGACGGCGAGGACGGTCTTGGGTCCGTCGGCGGGCATCACGCCGTCGGCGGTGAACATCGGCAGGGTGGCCTTGATCGCGGCCGCGTACTGTTCGGCGCCGCCCTGCGCGTAGTCGGCGGGCATCTTGGCGGCGATCTCCTCGGGGGTGTGGGTGGACATCCACTTGAGGGTCTTCACGAAGGCGTTGGCGAGCTTCTGGGTGGTGTCCTTGTTCTTCTCCACCCAGTCGGTGTTCATGTAGAGCGAGGACGAGGGGTAGAGCCCGCCGAGGGCGTCGCGCGAGCCCTGCGGGGTGCGCATGTCGTAGAGGATCTTGCCGAGGCCCTTGTCGAGGATGGTGGCGACGGTCGGGTCGGTGGTCATGCCGGCGTCGATGCTGCCCTGCTGGAGGGCGGCGATGAAGGTCTGGCCGGCGCCGACGGCGATCGGGCTGAACTCGCTGACGGCGGTGCCGTTCTTGACGGCGAGGTACTTGGTGAGGAAGTCGGTGGAGGAGCCGATGCTGGTGACGCCGAGCTTCCTGCCCTTGAAGTCGGCGCCGGACCTGATGGCGTCGGCCTGCTTGGCGGAGACGATCTCGACCTCGCCGGGGGCCTGGGAGAACTGGACCACGGACTCGACGTTCTTGCCCTTGGCCTGGAGGTCGATGGTGTGGTCGTAGAAGCCGACCGCGCCCTGGACGTCGCCGGCCAGCAGGGCGGTGGTGGCGTTGACGCCGGCCGGTTCGCTCATCAGCTCGACGTTGACGCCGGCGTCGGCGAAGTAGCCGAGGCGCTGGGTGAGCATGGCGGGCAGGTAGATGACCTTGTCCAGCCCGCCGACCATGATCTTGACCTTGGGCCCCTCGACCTGCGGGCCGGCGGGGGCGGCGCCGTTGTGGGAGCTGGAGGCGGCGTCGTTGGCGCACGCGGCGAGCGGGAGCAGCAGGGTGGCGGCGAGGGCGGCGGCGAGGGATCTGCGCATGGGTGGGGGTGCCTCTCTTGCGTACTGCGGGGGTTGAGTACGGCGGGGGACGGGGGTCAGCGGCCGTCGCCGGTGTCGGCGGGCTTCCAGCGGAAGAGCTTCTTCTCGGCGAAGGTGAGGAGCCCCTCGGTGAGCAGGGCGACGACGGCGAGGATGGTCATGGCGGCGTACACGCCGGCCGCGTTGAAGGTGCCCTGGGCGGCGGCGACGAGCAGGCCGAGGCCCTTGGTGGCGCCGATGTACTCGCCGACGATGGCGCCGATCAGCGCGAAGCCGAAGCTGACGTGCAGGCTGGTGAAGATCCAGGTGGTGGCGGCGGGGATGACCACCTGCAGGGTGACCCTGCGGTTGTCGGCGCCGAGGATGCGGGCGTTGGCGACGAGGTTGCGGTCCACCTCGCGGGCGCCCTGGAAGGCGTTGAAGAAGACCGGGAAGAACACCAGCACCACCGCGGAGGCGACCTTGGAGGCCGGGCCGAGGCCGAACCAGATCAGGAAGATCGGGGCCAGCACGATGCGCGGGATGGCGTTCAGCACCTTGATGTAGGGCCCGAACACGTCGGCGAGGAAACGGATCCGGCCGAGCGCGATGCCCAGCAGCACACCGCCGGTGACGCCGATCACCCAGCCGGTGAGTGCCTCGTAGAGGGTGTAGCCGATCTGTTCGCCGAGCGAGCCCTGGGCGGTGCCGTGGGTGATCCACTGCCAGATCTGCGCCCAGATCTTCGACGGCTGGGAGAAGTTGAACGGGTCGATGACGCCGGTGCGGGCGCACAGTTCCCAGAGCCCGAGGAAGGCGAGGAGCACGGCGCCGCGGGCCCCGTAGACACCCAGTCTCCGGTTGCGGGCCGCCCGTTCGCGAGCCTCGGACCTGCTGGCGGCGGGCGCCGGGGACTTCCCGGCGGCGGCCGGTACGGCGTCGGCGGTCTCAAGCGGCACGACCCGCTCCTCTCTCGCGGGTGATGCGCACCTCTTCGCCGAGCGAGGCCCAGATCTCGCGGTACAGCTCGACGAACCTCGGCTGCAGCCGGACGGCCTCCACGGTGCGCGGGCGGGGCAGGTCGACGGTGAAGACCTCCTTGACGGTGGCGGGGCCGGCCGTCATCACCACGACCCGGTCGGCCAGCGCGATCGCCTCGTCCAGGTCGTGGGTGACGAAGACGACGGAGGAGCCGGTGCCCGCCCACAGGTCCAGCAGCTGGTCGGACATCAGGGCGCGGGTCTGCACGTCCAGCGCCGAGAACGGCTCGTCCATCAACAGGATCTTCGGGTCGTTGACGAAGGTCTGGGCGAGCGCGACGCGCTTGCGCATGCCGCCGGAGAGCTGGTGCGGGTAGCGGTCCTCGAAGGCGCCGAGACCGACCCGGGCCAGCCAGTCGCGGGCCCGCTCCTTCGCCTCGGCGGCGGGGACGCCGCGGAAGCGCGGGCCGGCCGTGACGTTGGACAGGACGGTGCGCCAGGGGAAGACGGCGTCCTGCTGGAAGACGAACCCGACCTGCGGGTCGATCCCGTCGACCGGCTCGCCGTACACCCGGACGTCGCCCTCGGTGGGCTCCTCCAGGCCGCTGACCAGGGTCAGCGTGGTGGACTTGCCGCAACCGGTGGGGCCGACGACGGCGACGAACTCACCCTGCGCCACGGTCAGGTCCAGATCGCGGACGGCGGTGTGCAGGGCGCCGGACGGGGTGCGGAAGCGCTTGGTCGCGCCGGCCAACTCGATCGCCGGGGCTGCCGACGACCGGGTCGTCGGCGAGTTCGGCACCGGGGTTTTGCTCATCTGACCTCCCGGGTCTGTGCTTGCTCCGGGAGGCTAGGAGCGGGCCCGGGCCCGGCGGGAGGCTTCTCGGCGTACTGCGGGTTCTCCGCGTTGAGGGGTGTTCTGCTCCTTTTGCTTCCGCTACAACAGCGGGGACGCGGCTGACAGAAACACGCCGGAAACGTAGGGTGTGCCGACCGCAGGAGAGGAGGCCCGGATGAAGCCGCCCCGTTGGCCCCGCCGGGTCTTCGCCCAGCTGCTGCTGAGCCAGACCGTGGTCACCGTCGGTGTCACCGTCGTGACGGCCGGGCTGTTCCTGGCCCCGGTCAGCTCCGAGCTGGACCACGACGCGATGCAGCGCGCGCTGTCGATCGCCCAGGCCACCGCCAGCGACGACGTGATCGCCCGGGCCGCCGAGGCCCGCGACTCCGCGACCGCGCAGCGCAACGCCGAGCAGATCCGGCTGGCCACCGGCGCCAGTTTCGTCGTGGTCACCGACCTGGACGGGATCCGGCTCTCGCACACCGACCCGGGCCGGATCGGGCACCGGGTCTCCACCGACCCCGAGCCGGCGCTCAGCGGCCGCAGCGTCACCGCCATCCAGGAGGGCACGCTGGGCCGCACCGCGCGCGGCAAGGTGCCGCTGCGGACCGCCGACGGGCGGATCGTCGGCGAGGTGTCGGTCGGCATCAGCGACGACTCGATCCGGCGCCGGCTGCTCACGATGCTCACCGGGATCCTGCTCTGCGCGGGCGCCGGCCTGGCCGCGGGCACCGTCGCCACCCTGGCGCTGGCCCGGCGGCTGAAGCGCCGCACCCACAACATCGCGCTGGCCGACATCTCGGCGCTGCTGGTGGAGCGCGAGGCGATGCTGCACGGCATCCGCGAGGGCATGGTGGCGCTGGACGAGCGCGGCCGGATCCGGCTCGCCAACGACGAGGCGGTCCGCCTGCTGGGCCTGCCCGACGACTGCACCGGCCGGCCGATCGACGAGGTGCTGCCGCCCGGCCGGCTGGCCGACGTCCTGGCCGGGCGGATCGTCGGCACCGATCTGCCGGCCGTCCGGGACGACCGGGTGCTGGTGGTGAACCGGATGGCCACGGCCCCGGGCCTGTCGTCGGGCTCCCGCAGGCCGGGCGGACGGCGGGAGCCCGACGCCGGGCCCGGCAGCGGCGCGGTGGTGACCCTGCGCGACCGGACCGAGCTGGAGTCGCTGGTCCGCGAGCTGGACACCACCCGCAGCCTCACCGAGGCGCTGCGGGCGCAGGACCACGAACACGCCAACCGGATGCACACCCTGCTGGGGCTGCTGGAGCTGGGCCGGCACGAACAGGCGGTGGCGTTCATCTCCGAGCAGTCGGGCTCGCACGCGGTGGTCGCGGCGCGGATCGCCGAGCAGGTGCAGGATCCGCACGTCGCCGCGCTGCTCGCGGGCAAGGCGGCGGTGGCGGGCGAGCGCGGCGTCCGGCTGGTGGTGGCCCCGGCCGCGCACCTGCCGGACGCGGTGGTCGACGCCCGGACGCTGGTCACGGTGCTCGGCAACCTGGTCGACAACGCCGTGGACGCGCTGGCACCGGGCGGCGGCGGCCGGGTGGAGGTGACGCTGGCCGCGGCCGGCCCGACGCTGCTGGTCGAGGTCGCGGACAGCGGCCCGGGCGTGCCGTCGGAGCTGCGCGAGCGGGTCTTCGAGGAGGGGTGGAGCAGCAAGGACGCGCCGGCGCACCGGCCGCGCGGGCTGGGGCTGGCGATGGTGCGGCGGCTGGTCGAACGGACCGGCGGCCGGATCGTGCTCGACACCGGCCCGCTCGGCGGCGCCCGGTTCACCGTCGAGCTGCCCGAGGCCCTGCACAGCGAGGCCCTCCGCACCGGAGCCCTGCACACCGGGGCACCGCACACCGGCGCCCCGCACACCGGGGCAGCGCGGGCCGGGGCGCCGCGGTCCGGGCCTTCGCGGGCCGGGTCCGGGCATCCGGGGGGTACCGAAGGACGACCCACCGCACCGCTCGTGGAGGCGTGATGATCGACGTACTCGTGGTGGACGACGACTTCCGGGTCGCCGACGTGCACGCCGCGTACGTGGCCAAGGTGCCCGGGTTCCGGGTCACCGGCACCGCGCACTCGGCCGGCGAGGCGCTGGCCGCGCTGGAGCGGCGCCCGGTCGACCTGCTGCTGCTGGACCACCACCTGCCGGACGAGAGCGGCCTGGCGCTGGTCCGGCGACTGCGCGACCGGCAGGTGGCCTGCGACGTGATGATGGTGACGGCCGCGCGGGACGTCTCCACCGTGCACGCGGCGATGCAGCACGGCGCCCTGCAGTACCTGGTGAAGCCGTTCACCTTCGCGGGGCTGCGGGAGAAGCTGGTCGCCTACGCGCAGCTGCGGCACGCACTGGCCGGGCCCGCCGCCCGCGAGGCGGGCCAGGACGAGGTGGACCGGCTGTTCGCCACCCTGCGCAGCGCGGCGGCCCCGGCGGCCGCACTGCCCAAGGGCCACTCGGCGCCCACCACCGACCTGGTCCTCGGGGTGCTCCGCCGGGCGGGGCGGCCGCTCTCCGCCCAGGAGGTCGCGGACGCCACCGGGCTCAGCCGTTCCACCGCGCAGCGCTACCTCAAGCAGCTGGAGCGCGACAGCCGGCTGCGGCTCACCCTGCGGTACGGGGACACCGGCCGGCCCGAGCACCGGTACGGGCTGGCCGTCCGCGCCTGAACCGGGCCCGGACGCGCCGGACCCCGGCGGGTCCGAGCCCGCCGGGGTCCGTGGATCGCAGGCCGCTCGGGCCGCTCAGGCCGCCCCGGCTCCGGTGAGGGAGCGGACCTCCAGCTCGGCGTAGCGGTCCGGGTCGGCCGGCTCGGGCGAGGTGATCGTGCCGATCCAGCCGGCCAGGAAGCCCAGCGGGATGGAGACGATGCCCGGGTTCTCCAGCGGGAACCAGTGGAAGTCCACCCCCGGGAAGAGCGCCGCCTTGCTGCCGGAGACCACCGGCGAGAAGGTCACCAGCAGGACGGCCGGGATCAGCCCGCCGTACACCGACCAGACCGCGCCGCGCGGGGTGAACCGCGGCCAGAACAGGCTGTACAGCAGCACCGGCAGGTTCGCCGAGGCGGCGACGGCGAAGGCCAGGCCGACCAGGAAGGCGACGTTCATCTGCTGGGCGAAGAGGCTGAGCGCGATCGCGACCGCCCCGATCCCCACCGCGGCGACCCGTGCCACCCAGACCTCCTCGCGCTCGGTGGCCTCGCCGCGCGCCCCGGCACCGCGCGCCCGCCGGGGGCCCGGGCCCCCGGCCCGCCGGCCCCGGGAGCGGCGGCGCGGCCGGCCCAGCCAGGCGCCCGCCCAGATGTCGTGGGCGAAGGCCGCCGAGGAGGCGAGCGTCAGCCCCGCGACCACGGCGAGGATGGTGGCGAAGGCGATCGCCGAGATCAGCGCGAACAGCACCACCCCGCCGGTGCTGCCGTTCCCCCCGCCGAGCACCAGGGCCAGCAGCGGGACGGCGGTGTTCCCCGCCGAGTTGGCGTGCCGGACCTCGGCCGAGCCGACCAGGGCGGTGGCGCCCAGGCCGAGCGCGATCGCCATCAGGTAGAAGCCGCCGACCAGCCCGATCGCCCACATCGTGGAGCGCCGGGCGGCCCGGGCGGTCGGCACGGTGTAGAAGCGGGACAGGATGTGCGGCAGCCCGGCGGTGCCCAGGACGAGGGCCAGGCCGAGGCTGAAGAAGTCCAGCCGGCTGGTGAAGCCCTTGCCGTACTTGAGGCCCGGCTCCAGGTACCGCTGTCCGGCGCCGCTGTGCTGGGCGGCCTGCCGCATCAGGTCGGCGACGTCCCCGTGGAAGCGGACCATCAGCAGCACGGTGAGCAGCACCGAGCCGGCCACCAGCAGGAAGGCCTTGACGATCTGGATCCAGGTAGTGGCGCGCATCCCGCCGACCGTGACGTAGATGATCATCAGGCCGCCGACCGCCACGATGGTCCACGTCCGGGCCCCGGAGCTGTTGGTGCCGAGCAGCAGGGCGACCAGGCTGCCGGCGCCGACCATCTGGGCGACCAGGTAGAACAGGGTGACGACCACGCTGGCGCCGCCGGCCGCCGCCCGGACCTTGCGGCGGCGCAGCCGCAGCGCCAGCACGTCCGCGAGGGTGTACCGGCCGGCGTTGCGGACCAGCTCGGCGACCAGCATCAGCACCACCAGCCAGGCGACCAGGAAGCCGATGCTGTAGAGCACGCCGTCGTAGCCGTACAGCGCGATCAGCCCGGCGACGCCGAGGAAGGAGGCGGCGGAGAGGTAGTCGCCGGAGAGCGCGAAGCCGTTCTGCAGCGGGGTGAAGCCGCGGCCGCCGGCGTAGAAGTCCTCGGCGGCGCTGCCCCGGCGGCCCACCCAGAGGGTGATGGCCAGGGTGACCAGGACGATGACGGCGAACAGCGCGATGGCCAGGTCGTGGTGGTCGCCGGTGGGGGCGACGGGGGGCGGGGTGGCGGTCGTCATCGCAGCTGGTCCTGGGTGTCCCAGCGGAGCCCCAGGGCGGCCCGGTCGCGCTTGGTGCGGGCGTTGCGGGCGTAGAGCCAGGTGAGCACGAAGGTCGTGGCGAACTGCAGCAGCCCGAGCAGCCAGGCCACGTTGACCGGGCCGGCGACCTCGCTGCGCATCACGCCGGGCGCGGCGGCCTGGGCGGCGACGTACATCAGGTACCAGCCGAGGAAGGCGCCGCTGGCGGGGAAGACGAAGGCCCGGTAGCTGTGCCGGATCTCCTGGAACGCGGCGCTGGCCTGGACGGCGCGGTACACCTCGGTGGTGCTGTCCACGGCGGCCGGGGCGCCGGCGGACCGGCCGGCCGGTCCGGACTGCCCGGGCAGCGGCGGGACCGGGTGCTGGAGCGGTCGTGCGGACACGGCCGCGACGGGGGACGGCCGGCCGGGGGCCGGGGCCTCGGCCCGGGGCGCGCCCGGTACCGCCGGTGCCGGAACGGGCACCGGGTTCGACCGACCGGACCGGCCCGCGTCCGACTCGCCCGCACCGGACCGGCGGGCGGCGGCGGGAGCGGCCCACCAGTCGAATCGCTGCCCCTGCCCGGGACTGCTCGTCTGCTGCTGTGGCACTGCTGCTCCTGGGCCGAGGGGGGTGCTGACCGAACCATGATGAAGGCCCGCAAACCCCGCCAACTCCCTTTGCAGATACGTTCACTCGATGAGGTGATCGATGATCCGACAGACACTCATCCGACTACTGCTGCGTCCCGGTGATCCCGTGGCGGAAGGCGTACGCGACCGCCTGCGCCCGGTCCCGGACGGCGGTTTTGGCGAACAGGTTGTTGATGTGCGTCTTCACCGTGGCCGGGCTGACGAACAGCCGGCGGGCGATCTCGGTGTTGGAGAGCCCCTCGGCGATCAGCGCCAGCACCTCGGCCTCGCGGGCGGTCAGCCCGTCCGGCAGCGGTCCCCCGGGCACCGTCGCGGGCGTCCCCGCGGGCGTCCCCGCGGGCGTCCCCGCGGGCGCGGGAGCGCTCCCGGGCGGCGGCGCGGCCGGCTGCGGCGCGGCGGTGTCCGCCAGCCGCTCCAGCAGCCGCAGCTGGACCTGCGGTGAGAGCCCGGCCGCGCCCGAGCGGACGTCCGCGACGGCCCGGGCGATCTCCTCCCCGCCCGCGTCCTTGGTGAGGTAGCCGCGCGCCCCGGCCCGCAGCGCGGGGAACAACGAGTCGTCGTCGGCGTACGTGGTGAGCACCACCACCTCGGTCTCCGGGTGGGCGGCGCGGATCCGGCGGGTCGCCTCGACGCCGTCCACCCGCGGCATCCGCAGGTCCATCAGCACCACGTCCGGGTGGTGCCGCTCCACCAGTGCGACGGCCTCCTCGCCGTCGGCGGCGGCGCCGACCACCTCGATGCCCGGGAGCAGCCCGAGCAGCATCACGATGCCCTCGCGCACCACCGTCTGGTCGTCGGCGACCAGCACCCTGATCGCGCCGGTGGTCCGCTCGTTCACGCCGGCACCCGCAGCAGCACGCGCCATCCTCCCTCGTCCGGGCCCGCCAGCAGGGTGCCGCCGAGCAGTTCAGCGCGTTCGCGCATCCCCAGCAGACCGTACCCGCTGCCGCTGGCGGCCAGGTCGGCGGCGGGCTCGCCGCGGACCGGGCGGGTGTTGCGCACCTCCAGCTCCACCTCCCCGGACAGGTAGCGCAGTTCGACCGTGCAGCGTGCGCCGGGGGCGTGCTTGCGCACGTTGGTCAGCGCCTCCTGCGCCGTGCGCCGTACCGCGAGCCCCGCCTCGGCCGCCAGCGGGCGCGGCGTCCCGGTGACGGTGAACCCGGCCCGCTCACGGCCCGTCAGCTCCACCAGGAACTCCCCGACCGGGGTGAACTCGCCGCGTAGGGCGGAGAGCGCCTGCCGGGTCTCGGCCAGGCCGTCCTGCGCCATCCGGCGGGCGGCCACCACCCGTTCGCGGATCCGCTCCCGGTCGGTGCCGGCGTCCAGCATCAGCCGGGCCGCCTCCAGGTGGACGAGCTGCGCGGAGAGGCTGTGCGCCAGCACGTCGTGGATCTCCCGGGCGATCCGGGCCCGTTCGGCGAGCGCGGCGCTCTCCGCCTCGGCGGCCCGCGCGGCGCGTTCCTGCGCCAGCAGCCGCCGCGCGGTGCCGCGCGCCTCGGTGTCCAGCCGCAGCAGGTAGCCGAGCACGCTCAAACCGCCGACGGTGGCGCTGACGGCGAGCCAGCTCTCCCAACTGGCCGCCGCGTAGGAGCCGAAGGCGGCCGCGGCGGTGACCAGGGCGGCGCCGATAGGCAGCCGGACCAGCGCGGTGACCGCCAGACCGGCCCAGGTGAAGTCGGCCAGCACGTACGCGTGCGCCCACTCGCCGAGCCAGGCGGAGCCGATCAGGGCAGCGGCCAGGGCGTACGTGGGACGCGGCCGCTGTTCCCGGCTGACCCGCAGGAAGGCCAGCCACTGCGCCACGACGACGACGAGCCCGGCGCCGACCGCGACCGCGCCCCAGCCGACGAAAGCGCCCCGGGAGTACGTCCCCAGGATCAGGGTCACGAGCAGGACCGACCGGCCCAGCACCGTGAGGGTCCGCCGCGCCGGCGTCTCCGACTCCCGTTCCAACCCCTCCCGGGAGGGCCAACGGGTCCAGCTCCACCCGGGCACGGGCAGCTCCTTCTCGGCTCGGTGGTTCCCGGACGGCTCAGCCGGTCACATCGGTGCGGTGGGCGGGTTCCAGGTCCCGCGCCCTCCAGTTCACCACGAGCGCGCGGACCAGCAGCAGGACGGCCAGGCCGAGCAGCAGCGCGCTGCCGCTCTGGTGGACGTGCAGGGCGGAGCCGATCGCGAACAGGCCGAGCCGGATGCCGATCATGCCGACCCAGGCGGCCACGGTGGCCCTGGTGCCCCGGGCCCAGACCGCGCCGTCCGCGCCGCGCCAGAGCCGAACCGTCCAGCCCCAGACGCAGCCCATCGCGAGGACCACCAGCAGCGAGGCGGCCAGCAGGGCGATCGCGGGGCCCTCGTGGGCGCGGTCGACCAACTGCGGGTCGCGCAGCGCGAGCACGGCGAGGACCAGCGGTGCGGCCCAGAACCGGCGCTCGGTGTCCAGGCGCTGGGCGCGGAGCTGGCGCTGGACCACCAGGGCCATCACCGCGACGATCACGACGATGTTGACGAGGCCGGTCATCGGGCTCTCCGTTCCGGCGGAAGAGGGGGCTGGCTGACCTCTCCGACGCTACGGATCCGGCGTCGCCCGCTGATCGGAGCCGGGGTGGACGGGGGGTGGAAGCCGAACGGCCGGGCCCTCCACCCGTGGGTGGACGGCCCGGCCGCGGGACGGAGCGCGTCAGGCGTCGATGCGCGAGCGGTCCAGGGTGGCCGCCGAGTCCACGATGAACTCCTTGCGCGGGGCGACGTCGTTGCCCATCAGCAGGTCGAAGATCTTCTCGGCCTGCTCCAGGTCGCCCAGGTTGATCCGGCGCAGCGTGCGGTGGCGCGGGTCCATGGTGGTCTCGGCCAGCTGGTCGGCGTCCATCTCGCCGAGACCCTTGTAGCGCTGGATCGGGTCCTTCCAGCGCAGGCCCTTGCGCTGCATCTCCAGCAGGGTGGAGCGGAGCTCGGCGTCGGAGTAGGTGTAGTGGTACTTCTCCTGGCCGCGCTTGGGGTTGGTGAGCTCGATCCGGTGCAGCGGCGGCACCGCGGCGAAGACCCGGCCCTGCTCGATCATCGGCCGCATGTAGCGCTGGAACAGCGTCAGCAGCAGGGTGCGGATGTGCGAGCCGTCGACGTCGGCGTCCGCCATGAAGATGACCTTGCCGTAGCGGGCCTGGTCGATGTCGAAGGTGCGGCCCGAACCGGCCCCTATCACCTGGATGATCGCGGCGCACTCGGCGTTCTTGAGCATGTCGCTCACGGACGCCTTCTGCACGTTGAGGATCTTGCCGCGGATCGGCAGCAGCGCCTGGAACTCGGAGTTGCGGGCCAGCTTGGCGGTACCGAGCGCGGAGTCACCCTCGACGATGAAGAGTTCGCTGCGCTCGACGTCGTCGCTGCGGCAGTCGGCCAGCTTGGCCGGCAGCGAGCTGGTCTCCAGCGCGGTCTTCCGGCGCTGGGCCTCCTTGTGCTGGCGGGCGGCGACCCGGGTGCGGGCGGCGGCGACGATCTTCTCCAGCACGGCCCGGGCCTGGAGCTTCTCGTCCTTCTTGGCGGAGGTCAGGAAGGCCTTGAGCTCCTTGGCGACCACGGCGGCGACGATCCGGTTGGCCGCCGAGGTGCCCAGCACCTCCTTGGTCTGGCCCTCGAACTGCGGCTCGGCCAGCCGGACGGTGACCACCGCGGTGAGGCCCTCGGTGGCGTCGTCCTTGGTGATGTCGTCCTCGGCGACCCGCAGCAGCTTGCTGGAGCGCAGCACCTCGTTGACGGTCTTGGCGAGCGAGCGCTCGAAGCCGGTGACGTGGGTGCCGCCCTTGGGGGTGGCGATGATGTTGACGAAGGAGCGCAGCGTGGTGTCGTAGCCGGCGCCCCAGCGCAGCGCGATGTCCACGCCGAGGTGGCGGGTGACCTCGGTGGGCGTCATGTGGCCGAGGTCGTCCAGGACGGGCACGGTCTCCTTGAAGGTGCCCTCGCCGCGCAGCCGCAGCACGTCGCAGACCGGCTTGTCGGGCGCCAGGAACTCGCAGAACTCGGCGATGCCGCCGTCGTAGCGGAAGGTCGACTCCTCGACCCGCTCGCTCTCGGTCAGCCGCTCGTCACGGACCACGATGGTCAGGCCGGGGACGAGGAAGGCGGTCTGCCGGGCGCGGTTGTGCAGGTGCTCCAGCGAGAGCCGGGCGTCCTTGAGGAAGATCTGCCGGTCGGCCCAGTAGCGGATCCGGGTGCCGGTGCGGGTCTTCGGGACCTTGCGGATCTTGCTCAGGCCGTTGGCCGGCTCGAAGGGGGCGTCCGGGCTGGTCTCGGTGAAGATGCCGGGGGTGCCGCGGCGGAAGCTGATCGCGTGGGTGTGGCCGCCTCGGTCCACCTCGACGTCCAGCCGCGCGGAGAGCGCGTTGACGACGGAGGCGCCGACGCCGTGCAGACCGCCGGAGGCCGCGTACGAGCCGCCGCCGAACTTGCCGCCCGCGTGCAGCTTGGTCATCACGACCTCGACGCCGGACAGGCCGGTCTTGGGCTCGACGTCCACCGGGATGCCGCGGCCGTTGTCGCGCACCTCGACCGAGGAGTCCTCGTGCAGGACGACCTCGATCCGGTCGCAGTACCCGCCGAGGGCCTCGTCGACGGAGTTGTCGATGATCTCCCAGAGGCAGTGCATCAGGCCGCGGCTGTCGGTCGAGCCGATGTACATGCCGGGGCGCTTGCGGACCGCCTCCAGGCCCTCCAGGACGAGAAGGTGCCGAGCGGTGTAGTTGGAACCGTCGTCGCCGGCCAGCAGTGCGGACGGCACGGTCGTTTCGGCACTCACGCGGCTCACTCCTCAGTCAAGTTCTGTCTCGTCGGTCACACCGGCCGCAGCCGGATCGTCCGCCGGTGCAGCACATCGCAGCACATCGCACCGACAGCCGTTCCGGCGGCCGTTCCCCTGCGTGTGCACACCCCACCGCTGAGTGCACAGCACGGCGGGCCGGCCCCGCGCAGCTTGTACGCGCTGCGCGAACAAGCGCCGCGCCGGGCGACGGACGCCGGAGCGCCATCTCCTCCCGGTACCACCGCTCCTGGCGGATCGTGGGACCGGGCGCAGGCGCCGGAACTGCCGTTATGCAGGCTACCGGGGCCTGGGACGGGGCTTATGCTCCAACCCAACGGAGGATTATGCTACGCGGACCTCGCACCCGGTCCCGATCGGGCGTTCGAGCGACAGGCGGATCCTGGGATCCGGTACGCATGAACCACCGGCCCCCGGGGCACGTCCTCATCAACACAGCAGAATCCTCAAAGAAGAAAAGCCACGAGCGGGAACGTTTTCGGCCTGGTTGGATGTTGACCCTGGTACGACAGCTCGTCGAGCTAGAGAAGAGGCGACGTGACTACTGTTCTGACACCTGCGAGCCCGCTGACCGCGGCTGACCGCTGCGACCGCTGCGGCGCCCAGGCCTACCTGCGCGTCGTACTCGCCAGCGGCGGAGAGCTGCTCTTCTGCGCCCACCACGGCCGGAAGTTCGAGCCCGAGCTCAAGAAGATCGCCGTGGAGATACAGGACGAGAGCGGCCGTCTCAGCACCACCGCGGCCACGGCCGCCGACGACGAGCGCTGACTCGACGAGCGCTGACTCGGGGCGCCACAGCAGCAACCAGCGACGAGCTGTGTCCGGTCACGCACCACGCGTGACCGGCGGGGCGGGGGGCCGGGACCCCCCCCGGGGGCCGGGGCCCCGCCCGGCCCCGCCCGCCGGCCCACCCCGCCCCACCCCACCGCCGCACTCAACCCCCC
>NZ_JBHXTG010000075.1:0-46507 GCF_042677465.1 Kitasatospora sp. NPDC127111 | reverse complement strand
CACCGTGTCGCTGGCGCTGATGACGGTGGGCGGGCTGGGGGTGGCGATCTGGCTGCTGGCCCGGCCGCCGGTCTCCGCGATCGCCGCCGCCGACCTGCTCGCGGCCGGGCTGGCGATCGCGTTCATGCTGGCGCCGGCCGGGCGGTTCGGGTACCTGGCGCTGCCGGTGGTGCTGGTGATATGGCCCCGGCTGGCGGCCCGGCGGTGGAGCGCCAAGCCGCCCGTCCCGGCGAACTGCCTGCTGGTCCGGCCGGAGCCGGTCCTGCCCCGGGGCTGACGGGGCGGGACCGGGGGGCGCGGGTCAGCGGTTGCCGGCCGCCCTGATCAGGGCGGCGACGGCCGGGCCGGCCGCGTCGGCACCGTGACCGCCGCCCTGGACCTCGGCGGCGATGGCGAGGTTGCCCCGGTAGGCGGTGAACCAGCTGTTGGTGGTGTCGATGCCGGTGGCCTCGGCCGAGCCGGTCTTGGCGCCCGCGTTGTCCGAGATGCCGTTCATGACGGCCTTGGCGGTGCCGTCCTTGGCGGTGGCCGCCATCATCGCCTTCAGCTTGCCGACGACGTCGGGGGAGAGGTTGCGGGCGGCCTTCTGCTGCGGCAGGTCGGCGACCAGGATCGGCTGCTTGAACTCGCCGCTCTGCACGGTGGCGGTGATCGAGGCGATGGCCAGCGGGTTCATCTGGATCTTGCCCTGGCCGATGGACTGCATGGCCTGCTCGTCCTTGTTGCTGCCCGGGTCCGGCACCCGGCCGTCGGTGTTCGGCAGGCCGGTCTTCCACTCCAGGCCGATGCCGAAGACGTCCTTGGCGGTGGAGGTCAGCGTGCCCGGCTTGAGGCTGGCCAGGCCCTGGTCGATGAAGGCCGTGTTGCAGGAGATCATGAAGTCCTGCTGGAGCGTGTTGTTCGGGTAGGCGTCCGGGAACGAGTTCGGGATCGCCTTCGGGTTGCTGCTCTTCACCGGGCAGGGGACCACGGTGTCCGGGTTGACGCCGGCCTCCAGCAGGGCCGCCGAGGTGACGATCTTCATCGTGGAGCCGGGGGCCAGCAGGCCGAGGAAGGCCCGGTTCTGGCCGTTGGCCGGCGCGTTGGCGAAGGCCAGCACCTGGCCGGTGCTCGGCTCGATGGCGACGATCGAGCCGGACTTCCCGCCGAGGTCGGTCATCGCCTTCTCGGCGGCGGCCTGCAGCGTGTTGTCGATGGTCACCTTGAACGGCTTGGCGGGCTTCGGCTCGACGATCGTGAACAGCTTGTCGGTCGCGCCCTTGCCGTCCGCGGAACTGATCACGACGCCGCTGCCGGCGTCGCTCTGGTCCTGGGCCGGCTGGAGCTTGCGGGCGTTGTCCTGCAGCGTGGCGAGCAGCGTCGGGGTGAGCGAGGCGCCCTGCAGCGCCTTGCCGTTGCGGTCGACCACGTTGCCCGGCGGGGCGAAGACCGGCTGGGTGGCGATCACCTCGCCCGGGCCCAGGTGCGGGTGGATCACCGTCGGCGCCCAGTGCACGGCCGGCGTGTTGTCGCTCATCTTCACGACGCTGAGGAAGCCGTTGTAGTCCCAGACCCGGTTGGTGCCCTCGAACTCGGCCCGGGCCTTGAAGCCCATCAGCACGCCGGCCGGGGCCGCCGGGGCGGTGGCCGAGGGGGAGTCGCCGGCCGGCGCGGACGGGGTCGCCGAAGCCGCGGCCGAGCCGGTGGGCTTGGCGCTCGGCGAGGGGGTGCCGGTCGCCGAGGCGAAGGCCGCGGGGGTGGCCGGGCCGGCCGGCGTCAGCGTCAGGCCGCTCGGCTTCACCTGGTCCTTGAAGGCGTTCAGCGCGGTGGTGGCGGCCGCCGGGTCGTCGGTCAGCCCGGCCGCCTTGGCGACGTCGCCGGCCGCCCAGGCCGCCAGGAAGTCCTTGGCACCGGCCGCCGCCTGCTCGGCGCTCGGAGGCTCGGCGACCACCGTCCGGGCCTTCTTGGCCTCGGGAGCGTCCGAGTCCGAGCCGCCGACGAGGCTGTACGCGCCGTAGCCGCCGCCCGCGAGCACGGCCAGGGACACGCCGGTGATGATGCCGATCTTCGCGCCTTTGCGCATGGTGCTGCTCCCCCAAGGGTCTGGCGGCCGGCCGCAGCCGGAGGTGGCCGGATGCGCGTTAGGTGCTCAGCCTAGGCAGGCGAGCGCCGCGCGCCGACGAAACGCCCGGGTCTTGTGACGGATCTGGTACGTGTCGCGCACCACGTCCGCACGGGTCCCGCGCTCACGTTCAGCAGCTCCGGTCCGTCAGATCCAGCTGTTGAACCACATCCGCCTGCGCCAGTCGTCCATCGGAATCGTCTCGCCCGTATACAGGGGGTGGAAGAAGAGGAAGTTCCACACGATCAGCAGGACGAGCAGGCCGGCCGCCGTCGAGCCGATGATCCGGCGGTCCCGGGACGCCCCGGCCGGGCCGATCAGGGCGCCGACCAGCATGGTGACCGCGAGCACGATGAACGGCACGAACGCCACCGCGTAGAACAGGAAGATGGTCCGCTCCTGGTAGGCGAACCAGGGCAGGTAGCCGGCGGCCAGGCCGCAGAGCACCGCGCCGGCCCGCCAGTCGCGCCGGGCGGCCCAGCGCCAGAGGCAGTACGCCAGCGCCACCACGCCGGCCCACCAGAGCAGCGGAGTGCCGATGCCCAGCACCTCGCGGGCGCACTCGCTCGCCGTGCAGCCGGCCTGGCCCTGCTTGGGGGACTCGTAGAAGAAGGAGACCGGGCGGCCCAGCACCAGCCAGCTCCACGGGTTGGACTGGTAGGTGTGCGGGTCGTGCAGGTGGGTGTGGAAGTCGTAGACCGTCGAGTGGTAGTGCCACAGGGCCCGCAGGCCCTCGGGTATCCACGGGTAGTCGGTGGAGCGGCCGACCGCCCAGTCGCGGCCGTAGCCGCCCCGGCCGGGCACGGTGCTGCTGGCGAACCAGCCCCACCAGGAGGTCACGTAGACCACCACGGAGACCACGACGACCGAGACGAAGGCCGGGACGACGTCGCGCACCAGCGTCCACAGGTACGGGCGGCCGGCGCCGGCCAGGCGGCGCGAGCCGGCGTCCCAGAGCACCGTCAGCACGCCGAAGGCGGCCGCCACGTAGAGGCCGCTCCACTTGGTCGCGCAGGTCAGGCCGACGCAGACGCCGGCCGCGATCCGGTACGGGCGCCAGCCCAGGTTCAGCCGCCGGGCCGCCGCCGCGTCCGCGACGCCGCCGAGCCGCGCCGCGATCCGGGCCCGGGTGCGGTCGCGGTCCAGCAGCAGGAAGCCGAACGCCGCGAGGATCCAGAACATCACCACCAGGTCCAGCAGCGCCGACCGGCTGAGCACGAAGTGCAGGCCGTCCACGGCGAGCAGCAGGCCCGCCACGCAGCCCAGCAGGGTCGAGCGGAACAGCCGGCGGGCGATCCGGGCCACCATCAGGACGGAGAGCGTGCCGAGCAGCGCCACCGCGAACCGCCAGCCGAACGGGTTCATCCCGAACAGGACCTCGCCCGCGCCGATGATCCACTTGCCGACCGGCGGATGGACCACGTAGCTCGGATCCGGCCGGTAGGGCACCGGGTCGCCCGCGATGATCTTCTCGTTGGCGCCGTCCGGCCAGTTGATCTCGTAGCCACCGTGCCAGAGCGCGTAGGCGTCCTTGGCGTAGTAGGTCTCGTCGAAGATGATCGCGTGCGGCTCGCCCAGGTTGCCGAACCGGAGCACCCCGGCGAACAGCGCCACCGCGAGCGGGCCCAGCCAGCCCGCCCAGCGGCAGAGCCAGGACCAGAGCGGCGCCGGCAGCGCGATGCCGAGCCGCAGCAGCAGCGGCGAGGGCGCGACCCGGTGCGGCGTCACCCCGGGGCCGTCCGGCATCGGCGGCACCAGCCGCTCGGCGAGCGGGGGCTGCGGCGGCGGGGTGTAGCCGAACCGGGCCAGCGAGCGCAGCCAGTCCGGCCGGGGCCGCGGCTCCCCGGGCCCGGGCGCGCGGGGGCCCGGGACGGCGGGGGACGGCTGGTCCGTCAGGACCGGCACGCCGACGCCACCCTGCGCGGTGTGGTCTGTACCAGTTGGCGTCTGTGCCGCCGTGTCGCCGTTCATCCGCCACATCGTAGGGGCGCGTTCCACCGCGGGAACGGCTCCCTCCGAAGCTGCCCGAATCGTCACCAAAAGCACCGGCGGCGCCGTTGCTGGAAGGATGGGGCCCGTGACAGGAGTACTCGTTCTCGCAGGCACCCCCATCGGCGACGTCTCGGACGCCCCGCCCCGGCTGCTCACCGAGCTGGCCACCGCGGACGTGATCGCGGCCGAGGACACCCGGCGGCTGCGCCGGCTCACCCAGGCGCTCGGGGTGACCCCGGCCGGGCGGGTCGTCTCCTACTTCGAGGGCAACGAGGTCGGCCGCACTCCCGAACTGGTCGAGGCGCTGCTCGGCGGAGCCCGGGTGCTGCTGGTGACCGACGCCGGGATGCCGTCCGTCTCCGACCCCGGCTACCGGCTGGTGGCCGCCGCCGTCGCCGCCGACGTCAAGGTCACCGCGGTGCCCGGGCCGTCCGCCGTCCTGACCGCGCTCGCGCTGTCCGGCCTGCCGGTGGACCGCTTCACCTTCGAGGGCTTCCTGCCGCGCAAGACCGGGGACCGGGCCCGCCAGCTCGCCTCGATCGCCGCCGAGCCGCGCACCATGGTCTTCTTCGAGGCCCCGCACCGGATCGCCGAGGCGCTGGCCGCGATGGCCGAGGCGTTCGGCGCGGAGCGGCCCGCCGCCGTCTGCCGCGAGCTGACCAAGACCTACGAGGAGGTCAAGCGCGGCCCGATCGGCGAGCTGGCGGAGTGGGCGGCCGGGGGCGTCAAGGGCGAGATCACCGTGGTGGTCGCCGGCGCCCCGCCGGCCGCCCCGCAGGAGCTGACCCCGGCGGAGCTGGCCCGCCTGGTGGCCGTCCGGGAGGAGGCGGGCGAGCGGCGGAAGGAGGCCATCGCGGCCGTCGCGGCGGAGCTCGCGCTGCCCAAGCGGGAGGTGTTCGACGCGGTGGTCGCGGCCAAGAACGCGGCGGCCGGGAAGGGCTGAGCAGGGCGGCCCGGACGGCCGGGCGCGGTGGCCCGGAAGGTCCGGGAGCAGTGGCCGGGAAGGCCGGGGAGCGGTGGCCCGGAAGGCCCGGCGGCCGGGGGTGCCGGGGCCGGTGAGGGCGCGTACCTTGGAGAGAAGGCCCCGGGTAAACACCCGTTGAGCTGAAGCTTTGGACGAGTTTTCCGGACCGGACCCACCCTTGCGTATAGGGATTCCCAACCGGCGTCCAAGACTTCCCAAGACGGGCATCGGCCGGGGCGTTCCGGGCATTTCCTGGGTTGGAAAGACCCAGCCGGGCGAGCGTCCGGCGGGCGCTGGGAGACGGCTATGAGCGAGATGATCGGTAGCTCCCGCGGTGGCAACGCGCTGAGCGATCCCGGCCTGACCGGTCGGTCGCACACTCCGGTGGAGACCGTCCGGGAGGCCTACTCCTTCGCGTGCCTGAGCTGCGGGTACGGCTGGGAGCAGGCGTACGACATCGAGCACCACGTGGCCCGGGACGGGCACGTCGTGATCGAGTACCACGCCAACGGTGTCCGGGTGCCGTCCCCGCTGCTCAAGCCGACCTGCCCGGGGTGCGGCGGCCACACCGTCCGGATCATGCGCGAGGGCCGGGTGAACGTCGCGGACCAGCCCTGGCAGCACGCCCCCGGCTACTCGGCGCACGCCGAGCCGGCCGACGCCCAGGCGGCGGCCGAGCCGGTCCGGCCGCGCGGGCGGCTGGCCCGCTTCTGGGCGCGGCTCACGGGCTGACCGCCCCGGCGGCCCCGACGGCCGCCGACGCCCGGGCCGCCCGCCGGGAAAACCCGGTCGAGGGCGGCCCGCGCACGCGATTAAGCTTTCCGACCATGGCGGCCACTGCAGAACACAGCACCACCGGGAGCACCACCCCGGCGTACTACGTCTCCACCCCGATCTACTACGTGAACGATCGCCCGCACCTGGGCCACGCCTACACCACCGTGGCGGGCGACGTGCTGACCCGCTGGCACCGCCAGCGCGGCGAGAAGGTCTGGTACCTGACCGGCACCGACGAGCACGGCCAGAAGATCCTGCGGACCGCCGAAGCCAACGGGGTCAGCCCCCAGGAGTGGTGCGACAAGCTGGTCGAGGAGGCGTGGAAGCCGCTCTGGCGGCACCTCGACATCGCCAACGACGACTTCATCCGCACCACCCAGCCGCGGCACACCGCCCGGGTGCAGGAGTTCGTCCAGGACCTGTACGACAAGGGCGAGATCTACAAGGGCGGCTACTCCGGCCCGTACTGCGTCGGCTGCGAGGAGTACAAGCTCCCCGGCGACCTGCTCGACGGCGCCACCGAGAGCGAGAAGCTCTGCGCGGTGCACAAGCGGCCGGTCGAGTGGCTGGAGGAGGAGAACTACTTCTTCCGCCTCTCCGCGTACGGCCCGAAGCTGCTGGAGTTCTACGCCGCCAACCCGGACTTCATCCAGCCCGCCTCCGCCCGCAACGAGGTGCTGCGCTTCGTCGAGCAGGACCTGAAGGACCTCTCGATCTCCCGCTCCACCTTCGACTGGGGCGTGCCGCTGCCCTGGGACGACAAGCACGTCCTGTACGTGTGGGTGGACGCGCTGCAGAACTACATCACCGCGGCCGGCTACGGCAGCGACCCGGAGCGCTTCGCCGAGCTGTGGCCGGCCTCCGTGCACCTGGTGGGCAAGGACATCCTGCGGTTCCACGCGGTGATCTGGCCGGCCATGCTGATGGCCGCGGGCCTGCCGCTGCCCAAGCGGGTCGTCGCCAACGGCTGGCTGATGGTCGGCGGCGAGAAGATGTCCAAGTCCAACCTGACCGGCATCTCCCCGACCGACCTCACCTCGCACTTCGGCGTGGACGCGTACCGCTACTACTTCCTGCGGGCGATCCCGTTCGGCACCGACGGCTCGTTCTCCTGGGAGGACTTCACCGCCCGGTACACCTCCGAGCTGGCCAACGACTTCGGCAACCTGGCCTCCCGGGTGGCGGCCATGGTCGGCAAGTACTTCGACGGGGCGCTGCCGGCCCCGGCCGCGCACGGCGACGCCGAGCAGGCGGTGGCCGACGGGCTGGTGAAGGCCGTCGAGGCGGCCGACCGGAAGATCGGCGAGGAGCTGGACTTCGCCGGCGGCATCGCGGCGGTCTTCGAGTTCGTCAAGCAGGTCAACGGCTACCTCACCGAGCAGGAGCCCTGGAAGGTCGCCAAGGACGACTCGGAGGAGGGCCGCGCCCGCCTCGCGACCATCCTCTACACCGCCGCCGAGGCGCTGCGGGCCACCGCCGTCCTGCTCAACCCGGTGATGCCGGCCACCGCCGAGAAGCTCTGGGCCTCGCTGGGCGCCGCCGCCGGTCTCGGCGAGCTGTCCGCGCAGACCATCGCCACCGCGGCGGACTGGGGCCGGCTGCCCGCCGGTGCCACCGTCACCAAGGGCGAGATCCTGTTCCCGCGCCTCGAAGAGAAGCCCGCCGCCTGATGGCCAAGACGGACGACCGGTCGACGCCGCCGCCGCTGCCCGCCCCGCTGGCGGTGGCGGTGGCCGACTCGCACACCCACCTCGACATGCAGTCCGGCACCCCCGCCGACGGCCTGGCCCGGGCGGCGTCGGTCGGCGTGACCACCGTCGTCCAGGTGGGCTGCGACGTGCCCGGCTCGCGCTGGGCCGCCGAACTGGCGGCCCAGTTCGAGCAGGTGCACGCGGCCGTCGCCCTGCACCCCAACGAGGCGCCGCGGATCTACCTCGGCGACCCGGACGGCTGGTCCGGGCAGCAGCGCGCGGCCGGCGGTCAGGCCGCGCTGGACGCCGCCCTGGCCGAGATCGACGCGCTCGCGGCGCTGCCGCAGGTCGTCGCCGTCGGCGAGACCGGCCTCGACTACTTCCGCACCGGCCCCGAGGGCGTCGAGATCCAGAAGGAGTCGTTCCGCCGGCACATCGAGATGGCCAAGCGGCACGGCAAGGCCCTGGTGATCCACGACCGGGACGCCCACGAGGACGTCATCGCCGTCCTGCTGGCCGAGGGCGCCCCCGAGCGGACCGTCTTCCACTGCTACTCCGGCGACGCCGAGATGGCCAAGGTCTGCGCCGAGCACGGCTGGTACCTCTCCTTCGCCGGTCCGGTCACGTTCAAGGCCAACCAGCCGCTGCGGGACGCGCTCGCCGTCACCCCGCTCGACCGCGTCCTGGTCGAGACCGACGCGCCCTTCCTCACCCCGCACCCCTACCGGGGCCGGCCCAACGCGCCGTACCTGATCCCGGTCACCGTCCGCTCGATGGCGGACACGCTGGGGCTACACGAGGACGAGCTCGCCACCGCGATCGCGGCGAACACGGCCCGGGCGTTCGGGTACTGAGCGACCCGAAGGAACGTCCGAATCGAGGAAACGATTCGGCACTCTCGCCGGACCGCGATGCTGGCTGGCATGAGTGCGGTGAGGGAGGTGGCGATGACCGCCGAGCCGATCGACTGGATGCATCCGCCGTCCCAGGGCTGGACGTACGAGCAGGTCAAGGACCTCGACCTGCCGTTCGAATGGGACCTGGTGGACGGGGTCATCGTGGTCCGGGGGCAGACGAGCTTCTGGCACGACCAGGTGCGCACCGGCCTGGACCGCGCGCTCTTCGCGGCACGGTGGCACCGTACGCCGTCATCACCGAGCGCTGCGTCCTCGTCGACGAGTACAACCCGGTCGAGCCGGACGTCGCGGTCTTCGACAAGACCGGGCTCGACGTCTTCGAGCTGGAGTGTCTGCCGATCGAGTCCGTGGCCCTGGCCGTCGAGGTCGTCTCGCACGGCTCCAGGAGCGATGACCGCTTCCGCAAGCCCGGCCAGTACGCCGAGAAGGGGATCCCGTACCACTGGCGCGTCGAGCGCGGCCTGGACAACCTCCCCGTGGTCCACGAATTCCACCGGGACCAGGAGAAGGGCGTCCACCTGCCCGTCGCCCAGCACGAGGGCGTGTTGCGGACCACTGTGCCGTACCCGGTGGAGATCGACCTCGCGGCGGTCGTCGAACCCTGAGGGCCCGCCGCGCCCGTATCCTTGGCGCGTGAGCACCACCGACCCCACCCCTGACAGCCACCTGCTGGGCGCCGCCGACATCCGTGAGCTGGCGGCCGCGTTCGGTGTGAAGCCGACCAAGCAGCGCGGGCAGAACTTCGTCATCGACGGCAACACCGTGCGGCGGATCGTCCGGGCCGGCGGGGTGACGGCCGAGGACTCCGTGGTGGAGGTCGGACCCGGGCTCGGGTCGCTCACCCTGGCGCTGCTGGAGGTCGCCGAGCACGTCACCGCGGTCGAGATCGACCCGGTGCTGGCGCAGCACCTCCCCGACACCGTCGCCGCGCGGATGCCCGGCAAGGCGGACGCCTTCGACCTGGTGTTCAGCGACGCCATGGAGGTCACCGAGCTGCCCGGGCCGGCGCCGACCGCGCTGGTCGCCAACCTCCCCTACAACGTGGCCGTGCCGGTGCTGCTGCACATGCTGGCCACCTTCCCGAGCATCGAGCGCACCCTGGTGATGGTGCAGAGCGAGGTCGCCGACCGCCTCGCCGCCAAGCCCGGCAACAAGGTGTACGGCGTCCCGTCGGTCAAGGCCAACTGGTACGCGGACGTGAAGCGGGCCGGCGCCATCGGACGCAACGTGTTCTGGCCCGCGCCGAACGTCGACTCCGGACTGGTCTCGCTGATCCGCCGCGAGCCGCCGAAGACCAGCGCCAGCCGCGAGGAGGTGTTCGCGGTGGTCGACGCCGCGTTCGCCCAGCGCCGCAAGACCCTGCGGGCCGCCCTGGCCGGCTGGGCCGGCTCCCCGGCCGGGGCCGAGCAGGCGCTCGCCGCCGCCGGGATCGACCACAAGCTGCGCGGCGAGATGCTGACGGTGGAGCAGTTCGCCGCGATCGCCGAGCACAAGCCCGCGATCGAGCACAAGCCCGCGACCGCCGAGCACGAGCACAAGCACGAGCACGCGACCGCCGAGCACGAGCACAAGCACGAGCACGCGACCGCCGAGCACGAGCCCGCGAAGGACTCCGAGTGAGCGTCACCGTCCGCGTTCCCGCCAAGGTCAACGTCCAGCTGGGGGTCGGCGGCCTGCGCGCCGACGGCTTCCACGACCTGGCCAACGTCTTCTTCGCGGTCGCCCTCGGCGACGAGGTCACCGCGACGGCCGGCACCCCCGGCACGGGCGTCACGCTCGGCTGCTCCGGGCCGGACGCCGCCGCCGTCCCGCTCGACGACACCAACCTGGCCGCCCGCGCCGCCCGGCTGCTCGCCGCCCACCACGGCCTCGCCGCCCCCGACGTCCACCTGCACATCGCCAAGGCCATCCCGGTCGCCGGCGGCATGGCCGGCGGCAGCGCCGACGGCGCGGCGGCACTGGTCGCCTGCGACGCGCTGTGGGGGCTGGACACGCCGCTGCCCGTCCTGCTGGAACTGGCCGCCGAACTCGGGTCCGACGTGCCGTTCGCCCTGGTCGGCGGCGTCGCCCTGGGCCGGGGCCGCGGTGAGCTGCTCGACCCGCTGCCGGTCACCGGCACCTTCCACTGGGTGTTCGCCGTCGCCGACGGCGGGCTCTCCACCCCGGCCGTCTTCCGCGAGTGCGACCGCCTCCGCGAGGCGGCCGGCACCGGCTCCAGCGACACCGACGTGCCCACCCCGGACGCCGACCCGGCGCTGCTCGCCGCCCTCGCCGAAGGCGACGCCGTCGCGCTGGCCGGCGCGCTCGCCAACGACCTCCAGCCGGCCGCCCTCTCGCTGCGGCCGTCGCTCGCCGCCACCCTGCGGGCCGGCACCGAGACCGGCGCGCTCGGCGCCCTGGTCTCCGGCTCCGGGCCGACCTGCGCCTTCCTCGCCAAGGACGCCGACGCGGCGGCCGCGGTCGCCGAGGCGCTGCGGGCGTCCGGCACCTGCCGCACCGCGCACGCGACGCACGGGCCGGTGCCGGGGGCGTCGGTGCTCGGGGGCTGAGGGCGGGGCCGGGCGTCGGTGCTCGGGGGCTCAGGGCGGGGCCGGGCGTCGGGGCGCTGGTGCTCGCGGGGCTGAGCGGGGGACCGGGCTACTAGGCTGGGGAGGATCGGGGCTCCGCCTGAGCCCCGGGACCGTCGAACCCAGGAGCGCAGCACACGTGGCCGTCAACCTCGCCACCATCGAGTCCGTCACGAAGGTCTACGGCACCCGGGCCCTTCTGGACGGGGTCAGCCTCGGCGTCAGTGAGGGGGACCGGATCGGCGTCGTCGGACGCAACGGCGACGGCAAGACCACCCTGATCCGGATGCTCGCCAAGCTGGAAGAGCCGGACGGCGGTCGGATCACCCACTCCGGCGGCCTGCAGCTGGCCGTCCTCACCCAGCACGACTCGCTCGACCCGAAGGCCACCATCCGGCACGAGGTGATCGCCGACCGGGCCGACCACGAGTGGCTCGGCGACGCCCGCATCCGCGACATCATCGAGGGCCTCTTCGGCGGCCTCGACCTGCCCGGCTTCGCCGACGGCCTGGACACCGTGATCGGCCCGCTCTCCGGCGGTGAGCGCCGCCGGATCGCCCTCGCCAAGCTGCTGCTCGGCTCGCCCGACCTGATCGTCCTCGACGAGCCCACCAACCACCTCGACGTCGAGGGCATCAACTGGCTCGCCCAGCACCTGCAGAAGCGCCGCTCCGCCCTCGTCTGCGTCACCCACGACCGCTGGTTCCTCGACCAGGTCTGCACCCGGATGTGGGACGTCCAGCACGGCACCGTCCACGAGTACGAGGGCGGCTACTCCGACTACGTCTTCGCCCGCGCCGAGCGCTCCCGGATCGAGGCCGTCGAGGAGCAGAAGCGCCAGAACCTCGCCCGCAAGGAGCTCGCCTGGCTGCGCCGCGGCGCCCCCGCCCGCACCTCCAAGCCGCGCTACCGGATCGAGGCCGCCAACGCCCTGATCGCCGACGTGCCGGAGCCGCGGGACAAGAGCGAGCTGATGAAGTTCGCCAACGCCCGGCTCGGGAGGACCGTCTTCGACCTGGAGAACGTCACCGTCAAGGCCGGCCCCAAGCTGCTGCTGGAGAACCTCACCTGGCAGCTCGGCCCCGGCGACCGGATCGGCCTGCTCGGCGTCAACGGCGCCGGCAAGACCTCGCTGCTGCGCGCCCTGCGCGACGCGTACGCCTCGGAGGGCGACGTCCAGCCCGCGTCGGGCCTCATCAAGGTCGGCAAGACGGTGCGGCTGGCCTACCTCTCCCAGGAGGTCGCCGAGCTGGACCCGGCCACCCGGGTGCTGCAGGCCGTCGAGCAGGTGCGCTCGCGGGTCGACCTCGGCAAGGGCCGGGAGATGAGCGCCGGTCAGCTCTGCGAGCAGTTCGGCTTCGGCAAGGACAAGCAGTGGACCCCCGTCGGCGACCTGTCGGGTGGTGAGCGGCGCCGGCTGCAGCTGCTCCGGCTGCTGATGGACGAGCCCAACGTGCTCTTCCTCGACGAGCCGACCAACGACCTCGACATCGAGACGCTCAACCAGCTGGAGGACCTGCTCGACGGCTGGCCCGGCTCGATGATCGTGATCAGCCACGACCGCTTCTTCATCGAGCGGACCACGGACGTCGTGCACGCCCTGCTCGGCGACCGGAAGATGCGGATGCTGCCCAACGGCGTGGACGAGTACCTGGAGCGGCGCGCCCGGATGGCCGCGGCTGCCGCCGCCGCCGCTGCCGCGTCCTCCGCCGCCACGTCGGAGACCCCGGCCGCCGATGCGCCGGCCCTGTCCGGCGGCGACCTGCGGGCGGCGAAGAAGGAGATGCAGAAGCTGGAGCGGCAGATCGCCAAGCTGGACGAGAAGGAGTCCAAGCTGCACACCCAACTCGCCGAGCACGCCGCCGACTTCTCCAAGGTCGCGGAGCTGGACGCGCAGCTGCGCGCCGTCCGGGAGGAGAAGGAGGAGCTGGAGATGAGCTGGCTGGAGCTGGCCGAGCAGGTCTGAGGGTCGTTGTCCGTGCGGCCCGGCAGGGGGAGTGCCGGGCCGCACGGGCGGCCGCGCGGGGCCTGCACGTGTCAAGTTCGTACCGATCGCGCTCAGTCGTGCCATGGCCCCTGCCGGTCCGACGGTGGCGGTGGCTACGATGACTGAGGCGACTGCCGTCCCGCAGTGCGGACGGCGGACGCCGGGTACGACTGTACGACTGAGAAGTTGACGGTGTGTTGCGGTGCGGCGGTCCACGGACCGCCCCGCGCACGGGGGAGAGGTGGATTGCGGTGGCAGACGCGCCTGCAGGCGACGGTGCGGGGACGGCCAACGGCACGGCGGGCACGCCCAAGCTCGACGACAAGCCGTTCACACTCGGGACCGACCACAGCAGCGGCTGGTTCGGCTTCGGCGCCGTGTTCGGCGCGGCCGAAACCGTCGTGCGTGCTGTCGAGACGAACTACAGCGCCTCGGCGCTGGTCTCCGCGTTCGGAAGTAAGAACGTCCAGGTCGAGCTGGACACCCTGACGGCGTTCACGAAGAAGATCGAGGCGCTGCTCCAGACCATGGAGGGCTCGGCCGCGGGGCCGGCCAAGCTCCAGGAGCAGCGTCTCCAGGGCGACAACTTCGGCAAGAACTTCTCGCAGTCGACCGACCTGACGACTGCGTACCAGCGGGCGCACAACGAGCTCGTGAACATGCACAAGGTCTTCGTCAAGCAGCTCGAGGAAATGCAGAAGGCGGTCACGAAGGCCGCGGCCAACTACGCGGGCAACGAGGACCACACGGTCGCCGCCCAGCAGGCCGTGGCGAAGGCCGCGGGCATCGCGACGCCGGCGGCCGGGCCGGACGGGCCGGGCCCGAAGGTGAGCTTCTGATGGTGGTCCAGGGTGGGACGTTCGGTATGACGGGGAGCAAGTGATGGCAGGCGGAACGAACTTCGAGGGTGTTGACCACGCGGGGCTCAGGGGCATGGTGGAAAGCAGTGACCCCGGGAAGGTCGTGAGCCGGGGGACCCAGCTGAAGTCTGCCGGCGAAGTCCTGAAGGACCTCAGCGCGGCGCTCAAGTCGCACGTCGACCAGATCAACTGGGAAGGCCCGGCGGCCGAGGGCTTCAAGCAGTGGGCCGGCAACTTCCACCGGACGGCGGCGCTGCTCGGTGACTACTCCAGCAACGTCGGCAAGGCCATCAATGTCGCGGGCGATGCGCTCAGCACCGCCAAGGCCGCCATGCCCAAGCTGCCGCAGGACGAGATCGACAAGGTCAAGCAGCACAAGGACCAGAAGATCCCGTACATCCCCTCCGACTTCGAGACCCGGTACGGCGTCGGCGCCACCGTCGATTCCGTCATGAAGCAGGCCAACCCCAACTGGGTGACCGCGGCCGAGGCGCAGGCGGCGCAGAAGAAGGTCGAGCAGGAGCACCAGGAAGCCGTCAACCAGATGGTGAAGCTGGCGCAGGCCTACGACGCGGTGACCACGACGCTGAACGGGCTGGAGACGCCGCCGGAGCTGAAGCCGCCGGGTGAGGGCGGTCGTGATCGGGGCGATTCCTCGGATTTCGGCGGCGGCGGTAGCGGCACCGGCTCCGGTGGCGGTTACCACCGCCCCAGTGGGGGCGGTGGCGGCGGTGGTGGCAGCTACAGCCCGCCCGGTAGCGGTGGTGGCGGCGGTTCGGTGACTCCCCGTCCGCCCGCCACGATCCCGCACAGCCCGAGCGACCCGGGCGGCGTCGTGCCCCCGTCGCACGGTGGCCAGGTGCCGATTCCGCGCGATCCCGGATCTCCCACGCCGGCCCCGATGCCGACGTTCCCGGGCGACCGTCCGGGCACGGACCTCAACAGCCTGCCGCCGGCCCCGACGCTGCCCAACCAGACCGGTCCGTACACGCCGGGTGGGGGTGGCCAGCTGCCCCCGAACGTGCCCGGTGGCCAGCCCGGCTACCCGAGTGGCCCGAACGCGAACAGCAACTTCCCGGGGACCGGGCCCTTCACGATCGGTGGCGGTGGCTCCGTGCCGCCGAAGTCGACCACGAGCAACACGTTCGGCGGGGGCAAGCTGCCTGCCAAGAACACCACTCAGGGCATCCCCGGTAGCGGCCCGGTCTTCGGTCGCGAGGCTCAGGCAGGCCGGTCCGGTGGGGGCGGCGCCAGCAACGGCATGGGTGGCCCGGGTGGCGGTATGCACCCGGGGATGGGCGGTCACGGCGGTGGCTCGGGCGGCAGCGCCCGCGGCCGCGGGCTGACCTCGACCGGCGGCGGGACGGTGGGCGGTCGCAAGGGCCCGACTGCCGGCGGCGAGTTCACGCCGGGGGGTACGGGCCTGCGCCGGGCCGGCGCCGCCGGTGCCGAAGGCGGGTCGCGTTCGGGTCAGAACGGCATGATGGGCGGCCCCATGACGGGCGGAGGCACGGGCAAGAGCGAGCGCGAGCGCCGCAACCGGGCCGACTACCTCCACGAGGACGAGGAGACCTGGACCAGCGGTACGCCGCAGAGCAACCCGAACGTGATTGAGTAGGACTGGAACGACTGCCCGGCCACTGGGTGCACCCCGGTGGCCGGGCAGACCTGTCCGGGGCGCTGTCCTCGGCAACGGGGAGACTGACGAGGAGCTGTGGTGCAGCGAGCTGACATGTGGACGCGTGGTCGGGGGTTCGCTGCGGCGCTCTTGGCCGCTGGCGTGGTTGTGGGGCCGGCCGTGGTGCCCGCGGCAGCGGAGTCGATCCGCGGTAGCCAGTGGCACCTGGACGCCATGCACGCACCGGAGATGTGGAAGACGACCAAGGGCCAGGGCGTTACGGTCGCGGTCATCGACGGCGGCTTCAAGCTCGATCACCCGGATCTGGTAGGGCAGTTGCTGCCAGGAAAGGATTTCAGCGGCCTCCCAGGCGGGGTGGGATCCTTCCCCAACGGGCACGGCACGGAGATGGCCAGCCTCATCGCAGGGTCCGGTAAGGGCAAGGGGGGTGATGGTGCATATGGTTTGGCTCCTGACGCCAAGATCCTCCCGTTGAAGATCAAGAACGGTGCCAACGGGGATCGGGTCAGTTCGTCCGAGTTCTTGGGCCAGGTCAGCCAGGCCATCACATACGCTGCTGATCAGGGCGCCAAGGTCATCAGTATTTCGCAAGGCACGGATGCGGCCTACGTCTCCTCTGACGATGCCGCCAAGATCAACAGTGCAATTGCGCAGGCGCGAGCCAAGGGCTCGTTGGTGGTCGCCAGTGTCGGGAACTCCGGGCAGGGCGACAACCATGTGGAATACCCAGGGGCGCTTCCCTACGTCGTCGGGGTTGGCGCGGTCGACCAGAACGGCGCGGTCACGGCCGAATCGGAGCGGGGACCGCAGGTCGATCTCGCGGCGCCCGGGGTCGACATTGTTGATGCTTGTACCGGCGAGACGGGCTACTGCAAGGGTCATGGAACGTCGGATGCGACTGCCATCGCCTCGGCGTCGGCTGCCCTGGTGTGGTCCGTGCACCCTGACTGGACCGCGAACCAGGTCCTGCGGGTGCTCATCAACACGGCTGGGAAGCCGAGCGACGGGTCTGTTCGAGCCGACAACGTCGGTTACGGTGCGGTTCGTCCCCGGATCGCACTGACGACGCCGGGAGACCCCGGCCCGGCCGATGCCTACCCGATTCCGGAGAAGCCGACTGAGACCCCGGCCGCTTCGCCGTCTGCGTCCGCGTCCGCCCCGGCGAGCGCCTCGGCGCCCGCCGCTCCGAGCTCGGCTCCGAGCGCGGACAGCACGCCGGTTGGCGCGCCGTCGGCGCAGCCGGCGGCCAAGGGTGAGGATTCCGGCAGCGCGGTGCCGATCGTGGCGGCGGTGGTCGGCGGGTTGGTGCTGGTGGCGGCGATCGTGTTCTTCGTGATGCGGAAGCGTTCCGCGAGGGCGGACGCTGCCGCCCCGCCGATGCCGGTGGGGGCTCCGCCGATGCCGCAGCAGAGTGGGCCGGGGGTGCCGCCTCCGCCGGCGTACGGCCCGCCGGCGCCGCCGAACGACAATCCGTACGCGCGGTAGTCACGACGACTGTCCGGCCCGGCCGCAGGGTGAACCTGCGGCCGGGCCGCGTTTTTGTTGGGAGAGCAAAGGGGGAGGCCCTGATGGGCGCGGCCGGCAGGGGCTGTGGCTGTGACCGGGCTCGTGGCAGCTGGTACGGGCGCCGGGCCGGCGACCGCACCTGACGGAGATGTGGCAGAGCGCCACGGTCGCGGTCATTGACGGCGCAGCGGGGCGCTGGCGCACCGACGGTGCCGCAGCAGGTGGGGCCGGGGGTGCCGCCTTCGCCGGCGTACGGGCCCTGGCGTCGCCGAGCGACAACCCGTACACGAGATGGTCGGCGGTCGGTGTGGCTGACCGGCCGTTGGCGTGAGCCCGCCTGGGGGTCAGGAGCTCTGCGGCGCGGTGGCGGTCGGCGGTAGGCCGTAGGGGTGGCGGGGCGGTGTGGGGCCGGCGTGCGGGTGGGGGGTGTGCGCCGGGGTCACTCGGGTGGGTGCTGTCGGGGGCGGGTGGGGGGTCGTCAGGGTGGCGGTATGGATACGCGGGACGCCCGGCGGGCGGCGCAGGTGCGGAGGGCCGCCGCGGCGGCGCTGATCGGTACGGCGATCGAGTTCTACGACTTCTTTCTGTACGGGACGGCGGCGGCCCTCGTGTTCGGGCCGGTGTTCTTTCCCGGGCTGGGCGTGGTGGGGGCGTTGCTGGCGGCGTTCTCGGTGTACGCGGTGGCGTTCCTGGCGCGGCCGTTGGGGGCGGTGGTGTTCGGGCACTTCGGGGACCGGCTGGGGCGGAGGGCGACGTTGGTGGTGTCGCTGCTGCTGATGGGGTTGTCGACGGCGGCGGTGGGGGTGCTGCCGGGGTACGGGGCGTGGGGGTGGTGGGCACCGGTGGCGCTGGTGGTGCTGCGGGTGTGCCAGGGCGTGGGGCTGGGCGGGGAGTGGGGCGGCGCGGCGCTGTTGATCGCGGAGAACGCGCCGGCCGGGCGGCGCGGGCGGTACGGGGCGTTCCTGCAGCTCGGGCCGACGATCGGGTTCGTGCTGGCGAACGGGGTGTTCCTGGGGCTGCAACTGGTCCTGGACGAGCGGGCGTTCCACGGGTGGGGCTGGCGGGTGCCGTTCCTGGCGTCGCTGGGGATGGTGGCGGTGGGGCTGTTCGTCCGGCTGCGGATCGAGGAGACGCCGCTGTTCGCGGCGGAGGCCGGGCGGGTGCGGGAGCGGCCGCCGCTGGTGGAGGTGGTGCGCGGGCACTGGCGGACGGTGCTGGTCGGCTGCGGGATGATCACCGTGGGGTACGCGATGTTCTACCTGACCACCACCTACGCGCTGGCGTACGCGACGACCGGGCTGGGGGTGCCGAGCACGCTGGTGCTGTCGATGCTGCTGGCGGGCGGGGTGGCGATGGGCGGGACGGTGTGGGTGAGCGCGTGGCGCAGCGACGGGTGGGGGCGGCGGCGGACGCTGCGGGTGGCGACGGGGCTCGCGGTGCTCTGGGCGCCGGTGTTGTTCCCGCTGCTGGAGACGGTGCGGCGGCCGTTGATGTTCCTGGCCCTGGCGGGGTCGATGGTGGTGCTGGGGTGCCTGTTCGGGCCGGTGGCGGCGTACCTGCCGGAGCTGTTCCCGACCCGGGTGCGGTACACGGGGGCGGCGCTGACGTACAACCTGGGCGGGGTGGTGGGTGGGGCGACGACGCCGTTGATCGCGACCCGGCTGACCGCGGCGTACGGCACGGCGGAGCCGGTCGGCTGGTACCTGGTGGCGTTGGGGGCGGTGGCGCTGGTGTGCCTGGGGCTGCTGCCGGAGACCAGCGGCACGGACCTCGCGGTGGCCGGGGCGGACGCCGGACGCCGCCGGGCGCCCGTGCTGGGGGCGGATCCGGCGGCGTGAGGGCGTAGCGGCGCAGGCTGCGGCGCTGGGGCTGGTGCGCTGAGGCGGGGCGTGGAGCCTGGGGGCGTGGGCGCGGGCGCAGGGGCCCGGGAGGGGTCAGGCGGCCTGGGCGGCCCGGCCGGCCAGCAGGGTCGCGGTGTGCTTGGCGACCCGCTCGCCGAGGTGCTCGGCGGTGGCGATGTCGGCCTTGTGCACGGTGTCGGGGCCGCCGTCGGCGGGGGTGGAGGCGGCGGCGCCGGCGAAGAAGCCGAGGCGGTTGAGGTCGTCCTCGGTGCCGGCGGAGGAGTTCCAGCCGGGCTTGAGGCCCAGGTTGACCCAGTTCATGCCGTGCTGGGCGGCGAGGGTCTGGAAGAAGCCGAGGGTGCCGGCCTTGTCCCCGCTCTTGGAGGCGGAGTTGGTGAAGCCGGCGGCGACCTTGTCCAGCCAGGCGTCGCCGAACCAGCGCTTGCTGCTGGCCTCGGCGAAGGTGTGGAAGGCGCCGGAGGCGGTGCCCATGTAGGTGGGTGAGCCGAAGATGATCGCGTCCGCGGCGTCCAGCCGGTCCCACTGCTCGTCGGTGATGGTGTCGACGGCGATGGAGACGACCTCGGCTCCGGTGGCGGCGGCGCCGCGGGCGACGGCCTCGGCGATGACGGCGGTGTGGCCGTAGCCGGAGTGGTAGGCGATGGCGACGGTCGGGCGGATCGCGGTCATGGCGGGGTGCTCCTCGGTGAAGGCGCCGGTGAAGGCAGGGGGCGGGCCGTGGGACGGCCCGGTGCAGGGGAAACCGGAGGCGGCAGCCCCGGTCGGCGGTCTCCAATATAGACCAGGTCTCCATTCGTTACCAAGGGTGGATTGGAGACCTCCGGTTACCCTGGAGGAATGACGACGCAGGAGCAGGACCACGCCGGGGCCGGGGCCGCGCAGGCCCAGGAGCTTGATGTCTTCGCCCAGCTCTGTCCGAGCCGGGCCGTGTTCGCCGAGCTGGCGGACAAGTGGTCGATGCTGATCCTGATGGGGCTCGACGAGTTCGGGCCGCAGCGGTTCTCCGAGCTGCAGCGCGGGGTGGACGGGGTCAGCCGGAAGATGCTCACCCAGTCGCTGCGCTCCCTGGAGCGGAACGGGCTGGTGCGGCGGACCGTGTACCCGGAGACGCCGCCGCGGGTGGTCTACGACCTGCTGCCGCTCGGCCGGGAGCTGGCCGCGCTGGTCTCGCCGGTCGGGCGCTGGACGGAGGAGCGCACCGGGCAGATGCTGGCGGCGCGCGAGGAGTTCGACCGGGCGCACGCCGACGGCTGACCGGCGCGGGTCGCTCGCGGGGAGGGGTGGGGGCCGATTTCACTTTCCGGTCCCCGGCCGTGTAATGTCTTCCTTGTTCGAGCGAGCGAGTGAAGCAGGAAAGCGAGCGAGCGAAGCGAGAACAGCAGGGAACAGGCCCCTATAGCTCAGTCGGTAGAGCGTCTCCATGGTAAGGAGAAGGTCTGCGGTTCGATTCCGCATGGGGGCTCAGCTGAAGGACTCCCGCCCAGTGGGCGGGAGTCCTTTTTCGTGTGCCCGGGCCCGGGCCGGAGGAGGCGGCCTAGCGGGTCGGGTACGGAATGCGCTGTGATGGTGCGTCATCGGCCGTCCGCCCCACCGGGTGCGGGCGCGGGCCGGACCCCGACCGGGAGGGCGTCATGGGCGTTCGACTCGTGGTCGTCGACGACCACCGGCTGCTGGCCGAGGCGCTGGCCACCGCGCTCCAACTGCGTGGCCACCGGGTGCTCGCGGTCGGCTCGCCGGCGAGTTCCGCCGCCGACCTCGTGGCCGGGCGCCGGCCGGAGGTCTGCCTGCTCGGGGTGGCCGGGCCGGGCGAGGCGGGGGCGTTCGACGGGCTGCGCCGGATCCGCCGGGAGCGGCCCGAGGTGGCCGTCATCGTGCTCGGACCGGTGGGCGAACTGCGGGGCGTGGCGGGCGCGTTCGCGGCCGGGGCGGCGGGGTACGTGCCCAGCGACGAGCGGATAGAGGTGGTCGAACGGGCCATCGCGCGGGCCCGGGCGGGGGAGGCCGCGGTCGCGGTGGACGTCCTGCGCGGCGCCTTCGACCAACTGCTGCGCCCGGCGCCCGAGTCGGACGACGAGGCGGTCCGGCTGCTGCGGCTGCTGACCCGCCGTGAGGTCCAGGTGCTGGCCCGGATCGCGGACGGCGAGGACACGGCGGCGATCGCGGCCGGGATGCGGATCGCGGCCAGTACGGCCCGGACGCACGTCCAGCGGGTGCTGATGAAGCTCGGCGCGCGCACCCGGCTGGAGGCGGCGGCGGTGGCGGCCCGGACCGGGCTGCTCGACCGGGTGGGCCGCGACTGAGGCCCGGGCTGCTCGACCGGGTGGCCCGCGACTGAGGCCCGGGCCGTTGCGCCCGCCCACGCGCCTCCGAGCGCACCCCACGCGCCTCCGAGCGCATCCCCGCGGGCGGCCGGTGCGCGTCGGGTGGGCGACCGGTGGGCGACCGGAGGGCGGCCGGAGGGCGACGGCGGGGAGAACGCGGCGGACCGCCGGGCCCGGCCGGGAGCGACGGTCCGGAGCACCCCCGGCGGCCAGGGAGAATGGGCGCCAGTCCTACGTACATCCGTACAACACCGATGGACCGCCGGCACGGCGGGCCATCGTCCGCTGGAGGTCGCATCATGAGTAAGTACCTGGTCACGGGTGGTGCCGGCTATGTCGGCAGTGTGGTCGCCGCCCACCTGCTGGAGGCGGGACACCAGGTGACCGTCCTGGACGACCTCTCCACCGGCTTCCGCGAGGGCGTGCCGGCGGGCGCCGAGTTCGTGGAGGGACGGATCCAGGAGGCCGGCAAGGTCCTGGACGACTCCTTCGACGGCGTGCTGCACTTCGCCGCCTCCTCGCAGGTCGGCGAGTCGGTCGCGGACCCGGAGAAGTACTGGCGCAACAACGTGGCCGGTTCGCTGGAGCTGATCAGCGCGATGCGCGCCGCGGGCGTGCGCAAGCTGGTCTTCTCCTCCACCGCCGCCACCTACGGCGAGCCGGAGGTCGTGCCGATCGCCGAGACCGCCCGCACCGCGCCGACCAACACCTACGGCGCCACCAAGCTGGCCGTCGACCACCTGATCACCAGCGAGGCCGTCGCCCACGGCCTGGCCGCGGTCTCGCTGCGCTACTTCAACGTGGCCGGTGCCTACGGCGCCTACGGCGAGCGACACGACCCCGAGTCGCACCTGATCCCGCTGGTCTTCCAGGCGGCCCTCGGGCAGCGCCCGCACATCGCGGTGTACGGCGACGACTACCCCACGCCGGACGGCACCTGCATCCGCGACTACATCCACGTGGCGGACCTGGCCGACGCGCACCTGCTGGCCCTGGACGCGGCCAAGCCGGGCGAGCACCTGATCTGCAACCTGGGCAACGGCAGCGGCTTCTCGGTGCGCGAGGTCATCGAGTCGGTGAAGCGCGTCACCGGCCGGGAGATCCCGGTGCGGACCGAGGGCCGCCGTGCGGGCGACCCGGCCGTGCTGGTGGCCTCCGCCGAGCGTGCCCACCAGGCGCTGGGCTGGACGCCGCGCCGTCCGAACCTGGACGACATCGTGGCCGACGCCTGGAAGTTCACCCTGGAGAAGAACGGCCTGTAGGACCGGACGTCCCATGCGGCGCCGCCCCCGCCCGGCAGGGCCGGGGCGGCGCCGCGCGTTCGGCGTCGCGCGCGACAGCGCGACGTCACCGGCCCGGTGCGGCGTAGGCGCGCAGGAAGGCCCGGACGCCGGCGACGACGATCTCCTCGGTCTCGTCCGCGTCGAGCGGGTACGCGCCCCAGTACGAACGCTGGGTGACCTCCGTCGCGGTCAGCAGCACGAAGTGCGCGGCCGCCCGCCCCGGGTCGGGCGTCTCCAGCCACCCCTGCTCGGACAGCTCGCCGAACCGCCGCCCGAGCGCGGCGAGCACCCGGCGGGGCCCGGCCTCCTGCCACGCGTCCAGGGTGGCCTTGGGCAGGTGCCGGGCCTCGGCGTTGATCTGGCGGACCAGCCCGAAGTGGTCCGCGAACTCGGCCAGTGGCGTCACCCAGGCGTGCGCGAACGCCGTGAGGTCCTCCTCCAGGTCGGTGACCTTCCCGAGCCGGCGCTCGATGATGTCCAGCTGGGCGTCGCCGACCTGGGCCGCGCTCTCCTGGAGAACGGTCCGGAAGAGCAGTTCCTTGCCCGCGAAGTGGTTGTAGATGGTGCGGGTGGACACCCCGGCCTCCGCCGCGATGGCGTCGATGCTGGCGCGGGTGTAGCCGTCCCGGCCGAAGACCGTGCGGGCGGCCCGGGTGATGGCCTGGCGCTTCTCGGCCAGACCCCGACGGGGTCGGTCCGGTGTTTCCTGCCGGCTGGTCATCGAGACTCCCTCCAAAAGTTGCAGTGACCGTTGTACTGACTGCCATACACGTTGTACTTTACCTGACGTGCCGTCCGAACGGGCGGTGACCCGCAGCAGCGCATCCCCGGAGACAGCCATGTCCGAGACCCCGTTCCGCCTCGCCGTCATCATCGCCAGCACCCGGCAGGGCCGCTTCGCGCCCACCGTCGCCGACTGGTTCGTCCGCACCGCCGGGCAGCGCGCGGACCTCGACCTCGACGTCATCGACCTCGCCGAGCACCCGCTGGCCCACATCGGCGAGGAGCCCACGGCCGAGCAGGCCGAGCGGCACGCCGCGCTCTCGCCCCGGCTGGCCGCCGCCGACGCCTTCGTGGTGATCACCCCGGAGTACAACCACAGCTTCCCGGCCGCCCTGAAGAACGCCATCGACCTGCACGGCCCCGAGTGGCGGGCCAAGCCGGTCGGCTTCGTCTCGTACGGCGGCCTGGGCGGCGGGCTGCGCGCGGTCGAGCAGCTGCGGCTGGTCTTCGCCGAGCTGCACGCCGTCACCGTCCGGGACTCCGTCAGCTTCCACAGCGCCTGGGCGGCGTTCGACGGCGACGGCGAGCCGCTCGACCCGACCGTCCCGAACGGTGCGGCCAAGGGCATGCTCGACCAGCTCACCTGGTGGGCGCACGCGCTCCGGGACGCCCGCACCGCCCGCCCGTACGGCGTCTGAACCGCGGACGGGGGGAACGACGATGAGCACCACCACCGGGCCGGCCGGGGCCCTGAAGCCGGCCACCGCCCGGGCCACCGACAGCGCCCCGACCGCCCGGGCCGCCGACAGCGCTCCGACCGCCCCGGCCGCTGACAGCACCCCGACCGCCGACAGCGCTCCGACCGCCGCGGCCGGCCCGCGCACCGCCGCGGTGGCCGCCGTCGTGGTCCTCGGCTCGCTGATGACCGTGCTCGACACCACGATCGTCAACGTCGCCCTCAACCGCCTCGCCGGGGACTTCGCCGCCCCGCTGGCCACCATCCAGTGGGTCACCACCGGCTACACCCTCGCGCTCGCCACCGTCACGCCGGTCACCGCGTGGGCGATCGGACGGTTCGGCACCCGCCGGCTCTACCTGACCGCGCTCGCCCTGTTCGTGCTCGGCTCGGCCCTGGCCGGCGTCGCCTGGGACGCCCCGTCGCTGATCGCCTTCCGGGTCCTGCAGGGCCTGGGCGGCGGCATGGTGATGCCGGTCGGGATGACCGTGCTGGTCCGCGCCTCCGACCCGGCCCGCACCGGCCGCACCATGAGCGTGCTCGGCATCCCCGTCCTGATCGGCCCGCTGGCCGGGCCGGTGCTCGGCGGCTGGCTGGTGGACGAGGTCTCCTGGCGCTGGGTCTTCCTGGTCAACCTGCCGATCGGCCTGGTCGCGCTCGCCCTCGCCGCCCGGCTGCTGCCCCGCGACGGCGGTGGCGCCGCCCGGCGCCGGCTGGACCTGCCGGGCCTGCTGATGCTCTCCCCGGGCCTGGCCGCGCTGATCTACGGGCTGGGCGCCGAGCGCGGGGACCCGGGCGCCGCCGGCAGCCTGCTGCCGACCCTGGGCGGCGCGGCCCTGGTCGCCGGGTTCGCCGTCCGGGCGCTGACCGCCGCCGAACCGCTGCTCGACCTGCGACTGCTCGGCCGCCGCGCCTTCGCCGGCCCCGCCGCCACGATCGCCCTGTTCGGCTGCGGCTACTTCGGCTCGATGCTGCTGCTCCCGCTCTACTACCAGCTGGTGCGCGGCCAGAGCGCCACCGACGTCGGCCTGCTCGGCATCCCGCAGGCCCTCGCGACCGGCCTCACCATGCAGTTCGCCGGGCGGCTGGCCGACCGCTTCGCCCCCGGCCGGATCGTGCTGACCGGCGTCGCGGTGGCGACCACCGGCTTCCTGGGCTTCACCGTCCAGGTCGCGGCCGACACCCCGTACTGGCACCTGATCGCCGCCCTGGTGGTGATGGGGACGGGCGTCGGCATGACGCTGATGCCGGCCATGGCGGCCGCCACCCGGAGCGTCGCCCCCGCCGAGGTCCCGGCCGCGACCACCCTGGTCACGATCGTCCAGCAGGTCGCCGGTTCGGTCGGCACCGCCCTGATGTCGGTCCTGCTCGCCGGGGCGATGACCGACCGGCTGCCCGCCGCGGGTGACGGCGCGGCGGCCGGCGGCGGCCTGGCCGCCGTGCACGCCCTGGACGGCGGAGCCCGGACCGCGCTCGCCCCGGCGCTGGCGGAGGCCTTCCGGGACACCTACGGCTGGGCCGTCGCCCTGCTTGCCCTCGCCCTGCTGCCCGCGCTGCTGCTGTCCCGCCGGGCCGCGGGCCGCGGGACCGCCGGGAGCGTGAAGTCGCGCGGAGTTCGCATCCCCTGACGAAACTTCACCAAACCCCCACCGGGCCGCCCCCCACCCCGTACGCTGAATCCGGTACCGGTGGGGGTCGGCGCCTTCGGGTCTCCCGGGAGCCGGGGGGTGGGTGGCGGAGAAGTGCCCGGGTCACGGCGGTGGAACGGGGTCGTCGCCCCGCGCACCGGCCGGTCTGGGCAGGGGGGAGTGACGATGGGGCGGATCCGCGTCCTGGTGGTCGACGACCACCGGATCTTCGCCGAGGCGCTGGCCGCGGCGCTCGCCGCCGAGCCCGACGTGGAGGTCGGTGCGGCCGGCAGTGCCGCCGCCGCCGAGCGGGCGCTGGAGCGCGCCGCCCTGGAGGGACGGGCCTTCGACGTGGTCCTGATCGACGCCGACCTCGGCGCCGATCCCGGCGCCACCGCGACCCGCCAGCCGGGTCCGCCGGGCCAGCCGAGTCCGCCGGGGCATCCGAGTCCGCCGGGGCACCCGGGCCAGCCGAGCCGGCCGGGCGTCGATCCGCCGGACGCCGTCCGGCGCCGCCCGCCGGCCACCGTGCCCGCACCCCGCCGGCCCGCCGTCGCCGCCGGCACCGCACCGCAGCCCGCCGCACCGCAGTCCGCCGGCCGGCCGCACCACCCGGCCGCGCCGCATCCCGGCGCCGCCCCGGTCCCCGACGGCATCACCCTGCTCGCCCGGGCCCGCCGCAACCACCCAGCGCTGCGCGCGATCGTCCTGGCCACCGCCGACGACCCGCACCGCGCCGCCCGCGCCCTGCACGCCGGTGCAACCGGCTGGGTGGCCAAGGAGAGTTCACTGTCCCGCCTGCTGGCGGTGATCCGCGGCGTGCTGCGCGACGAGACGCACCTGCCGCCCGCCCTGCTCACCGGCGTCATCCGGGAGCTCACCACCGCCCGCCGGGACCGCACCGAGAGCGAGCGGCTGGTCGACACGCTCACCCCCCGGGAGAAGCAGATCCTGCGCTGCATGGTCGCCGGTCTCGGCCGGCAGGCGGTCGCCGAGCGGCTCTACCTCTCCCCGCACACCGTGCGCACGCACATGCAGAACGTCCTCGGCAAGCTCGGGGTGCACTCCACCCTGGCCGCCGTCGCGGTCGCGCGCCGGGCCGGGATCAGCCCGTCCGAGCCGCCCGCGCCCGCGATCCCGCCGGCCGCCGCCGCGACCACCGCTCCCGGCGCCGGCTGACCCGCCCGGCTCGCCCGGGTACCGGCTCAGGTCCGTCGGGTCAGGGAACTCCGGAGGACAGCTGTCGCCGCACAGGACGTCCGCACGCCCGCACCCGGCCCGCAACGGCCCGGGACCGGACCGTTGCGCACCGCCGACGGGCCTGCGCACGCTGGTGGTCGGGGCCGGCGCGGCCGGTACCGCGCTGGTCCGGGACTTGGGCCGGGCACCGGAGTTCGGCCTGACCCCGATCGGCCTGCTGGACGACGACCCGGCCGAGGCGGCCGGTCCGTGGACGCCGTCCCCGTCGTCGGCGCCCTCGCCCGGAGGTCCGCTACACCGGCCTGCGGGCGGGCGAGAAGTTGAACGAGGCGCTGTTCTCCGAGGGTTTCTCCGAGGGTGAGGAACGGCTGCCCCCGGCGCACGCGCGGATCCACGCCACGGTGGCCGAGCCCGCCTCCGGCCCGGAGGGCCCGGCGGGCGGGCTGACCAGGCTGACCGGGCTGACCGGGCTGACCGGGCTGACCGGCTGTACGAGGCGGCGGCGGGCCACTGCGACGAGGAGGTGCGCCGCCGGCTGGCGGCGCTGCTGCCCGGCTACCGGACCGCGCTGCCCGAGCCGGCGCCGGTGCCCGCGCTCAGTGCTCCGTACCCGGACGGGTTCTGACGCCTGCTCGCCGCCGCGCCCGGCGAACAGCGGGTTCGGCCCCTGCCCGGGGCGGCGGGCCGGGGTTCGCCCGGAGGGTGGCGGGTGTCAGTCCGGGGTGTTGTCGAAGGGGGCGACCAGCTGCCGCAGCAGCCCGGCGAGCTCGCCCTGCTGGGCGGAGGTGAGCTGGGCGAGCAGTTCGCGCTCGTGCGCGAGCAGTCCGGCGAGCGCCTGGTCGGCGCGGTCGCGGCCGTCGTCGGTGAGCCGGACCAGCACGCCGCGCCGGTCGTCCGGATCGGGCAGGCGCTTGACCAGGCCCTTGCCGGTGAGGCGGTCGATCCGGTTGGTCATGGTGCCGGAGGTGACCAGGGTCTGGGTGAGCAGCTGGCCGGGGGAGAGCTGGTACGGGGAGCCGGCCCGCCGCAGCGCGGTCAGCACGTCGAACTCCCAGGGCTCCAGCCCGTGCTCGGCGAACGCCGTCCGGCGGGCGCGGTCGAGGTGCCGCGCGAGCCGGCTGACCCGGCTGAGCACCTCAAGTGGTTCCACGTCGAGGTCGGGGCGCTCTCGGCGCCATGCTGCGACCAGGCGGTCGACCTCGTCCTCCATGGCGATCAGTGTATCGGGGGATGTGTCGATGTGAAGTCTCTTGACGTCGAGAAATGTAACGTGGAAGCTGCGTATAGATATCTTGATGTCGAGATACTCGCGAGGTTGCCATGACCGCCCCCCACTGGGACCCGGAACAGTACCTGCGCTTCGCCGACGAACGGACCCGCCCGCTGCGCGACCTGCTCGCCCGCGTCCCCGCCATCCCGAACGAACCCGCCGCCACCGTGCTCGACATCGGTTGCGGCCCCGGCAACTCCACCGCCGTCCTGCGGGAACGCTGGCCGGCGGCCCGGATCACCGGCATCGACAACTCCGCCGCGATGCTCGCCACCGCCCGCGGCACCGGCGAGCCCACCGCCGACTACCTGCTCGCCGACGCGCGCGACTACGACCCGGCCCCGGCCCGGCCCGACCTGATCGTCTCGAACGCGGCCCTGCAGTGGATCGGCTCCGGGGCGAGCAGCCGTCCGCGCCGCGGACCCTCCTCGCCGACGGCACGCGCGGAGGGACGGGCCGACGGACATCTCGGGCTGCTCGCGCGATGGGCCGACGCCCTGCCGCCGGGCGGAGTGATCGCCTTCCAGGTCCCGGGGAACTTCGGCTCCCCCAGCCACACCCTGCTCGCCGGGCTCCGCCGCAGCCCCCGCTGGCGCGCGGCCCTCGGCGACGACGCCACCCGGGCCGGAGTCCACGAACCCGGCGAGTACCTCCGGGCCCTCGCCGACGCCGGCTGCGCCCCCGACGTCTGGGAGACCACCTACAGCACCCTGCTCACCGGCCCCGACCCGGTGCTGGAATGGGTCAAGGGCACCGCCCTGCGGCCCGTCCTCACCCGGCTCGCCGACCCCGCCGAGCGGGACGCCTTCCTCGCCGAGTACGGCGCGCTGCTCCGCGAGGCCTACCCGGCCGGACCGCACGGCACCGTCTTCCCGTTCCGGCGGATCTTCGCCGTCGCGGTGAAGAGGTGAGCGGGCGGAGAGCCGAGGAGGCGAAGGCCGAAGAGGGAGGAGACGGAGAGCTGGAGAGGTGAGAGCGCGGCCGGGCCTCCTCCTCGTCCTCGGGTCCTCGTCCTCGGGTCCTCGTCCTCGGGGAGCGAGGAGCTACGCCTTCCGCTCGCCGACCAGCTTCGGGTGCCGCTCCATCCCCTCCAGGCCGTGCCAGGCCAGGTTGACCAGATGGGCGGCCACCTCGGCCTTCTGCGGCTTGCGCACCTCCAGCCACCACTGGCCGGTCAGCGCGACCATCCCCACCAGCATCTGGGAGTACATCGGGGCCAGCCGCGCGTCGAAGCCGCGCGCCTTGAACTCCAGGCCCAGGATGTCCTCCACCTGCGTCGCGATGTCACTGATCAGCGAGGCGAAGGTGCCGGTCGACTGGGCCACCGGCGAATCCCGGACCAGGATCTTGAAACCGTCCGTCGAGGTGTCGATGTAGTCCATCAACGCGAACGCCGCCTGCTCCAGCAGCTCCCGCGAGTGCCCGCCGGTCAGCGCCCCCGTCACCATGTCCAGCAGCAGCTGCATCTCGCGGTCCACCACCACCGCGTACAGCCCCTCCTTGCCGCCGAAGTGCTCGTACACCACCGGCTTGGACACCCCGGCCCGCTCGGCGATCTCCTCCACCGACGTGCCGTCGTAGCCGCGCTCCGCGAACACCGCCCGGCCGATCTCCAGCAACTGCTCGCGCCGCTGCTTCCCGGTCATCCGCACCCGGCCGCCCCGGCGGCGGCCGGCCGGCGCAGCGGCACCCGCCGTCGCGGCGGCACGCGGACCGGCGTGCGCCGCATCGGGCGCGGCGCCCGTCCGCGTGCTCTCGTGGCGGCCTGTGCTGTCTGCGCTGCTCCCGTTCACCCCTACATCATGCTGCAGGCGAGGCCTCATGCGGCGCGGCGGGCGGCGATCCGCTGCGCGTCCGGCCAGCGCACGTCCCGGGCCCAGCCGGCCAGCTCGAACCAGCGGATCAGCCGGGCCGAGGAATCGAGCTGCCCGCGCAGCACGCCGTGCCGCGCCGAGGTCGGGTCGGCGTGGTGCAGGTTGTGCCAGGACTCGCCGCAGGAGAGCACCGCCAGCCACCAGACGTTCCCGGAACGGTCCCGGGAGCGGAACGGACGCGTGCCCACCGCGTGGCAGATCGAGTTGATCGACCAGGTGACGTGGTGCAGCAGCGCCACCCGGACCAGCGAGCCCCAGAAGAAGGCGGAGAGCGCGCCCTGCCAGGAGAGCGTCACCAGCCCGCCGACCAGCGGCGGCAGCAGCATCGAGAGCGCCGTCCAGAGCCAGAACAGCCGGGAGACCGCCCTTATGGCCGGGTCGCGCACGAGGTCCGGCGCGTACTTCAGCTGCGGGGTCTGCTCCTCGTCGAACAGCCAGCCCATGTGCGCCCACCACAGGCCCTTGAGCAGCGCCGGGACGGTCTCGCCGTAGCGCCACGGCGAGTGCGGGTCGCCGTCCTTGTCGCTGAACCGGTGGTGCTTGCGGTGGTCGGCCACCCAGCGCACCAGCGGCCCCTCGATCGCCAGGCTGCCCGCGATCGCCAGCGCCACCCGCAGGGCCCGGTTGGCCTTGAAGGCGCCGTGGGTGAAGTAGCGGTGGTAGCCGATCGTGATGCCGTGGCAGGTGAGGAAGTACATGACGGTGGCGATCGCGAGGTCCGTCCAGCCCAGCCCCCAGCCCCAGGCCACCGGTACGGCGGCCACCAGGGCGGCGAAGGGCACGGCGATGAACAGCGCGAGCGCGATCCGCTCGGCGAGCCCCTGCCGCTCCCCGCCGCGGGTGGCGGAGAGCAGTGTCGGGGCGGGATCGATGGAGTGCGCGGTGTCGGCGCGCGCCTCGCCGGCCTGGATGGTCATGGGCGTCCCTAGAGAGCATGGGGGCGGAGGCTACGTTGGCGTAACCTACGGCATCGTAGGTTCTGCCCGGCAGCGAGGGGAATACGCAGCCGGGAGCGCTTTAGTGAATTCACTCGACTGGATGGATGAACCTCGGAGCCGCCCCGCGATGGGACCTATCGCACAAAGAATCACCGCGTGCGAGCCGAGACCGAGCAGCGCGAAGCCGCCCGCCGCCTCCGGGCCGCCGGGCGGACGTACGACGAGATCCAGGCCGAGCTGGGGGTGTCGAAGCGCTCGATGTCCCTGTGGGTGAGGGACCTCCCGGCGCCGGCGCCGAGCCGGGAGCGGATGAGGAAGGCGGCCGGGACGCGCTGGGCTGCTCGGTCGTGACTGTGCCGGGGAGCGCCGACCTCCACCGCCGCATCGAAGGCTGGTGGATGGGCAGAGCTGATACACAGCGCGGGGCGGACTCGGGTAGGGTCTGACCAACTATCCGCCGTGGGGTAATTGGCAGCCCGCAGGCCTTTGGAGCCTTGCAGTGATGGTTCGAGTCCATCCGGCGGAGCATCGTGCGTGGCCAGGGCCTGCTGATTCGGGCCGAACTGCCCGTTTTCCCGCCCCGGCTATCCTCTAGGCGCCAGGGCGTAGACGTGCGGATCCGCTCTCTGGCCGTACTGCCCTCCCTGTGAACCGACTGAGGAGCCTCCACCCGTGAGCGCCATTTCTCCTGCCGCCGTTGTCGTGCTCGCCGCCGGTGGCGGGACCAGGATGAAGTCGAACAGCCTGCCCAAGGTGCTGCACGAGGTGTGCGGGCGGTCGCTGGTCGGTCACGCGGTGGCGGCGGCGGAGGAGCTGACGCCGCAGCAGCTGGTCGTGGTGATCGGACACCTGCGGGAGAAGGTGCAGGAGCACCTGGCGGCGCACCACCCGGCGGCGCGCGCCGTGGTGCAGGAGGAGCAGAAGGGCACCGGTCACGCGGTGCGGACGGCGCTGGAGGCGCTGGCCGCGGACGGCGTGGAGCTGGACGGCACGGTGATCGTCACCACCGGGGACGCGCCGCTGCTGACCGGCGAGACGCTGGGTTCGCTCGCCGCCGCGCACACCGAGCAGGGCAACGGCGTCACCGTGCTGACCGCCGTGGTGCCGGACCCGTTCGGCTACGGGCGGATCCTGCGGGACGAGGCGGACGGCGCGGTGGCGGCGATCGTCGAGGAGAAGGACGCCTCGGACGCCCAGCGGACGATCGCCGAGATCAACTCCGGCGTCTTCGCCTTCGACGCCAAGCTGCTGGCCGAGGCGCTCTCCCGGGTCACCACCGACAACGTGCAGGGCGAGGAGTACCTCACCGACACCCTGGAGATCCTGCGGACCGCCGGCCACCGGGTCGGCGCCGTGGTGGCCGCGGACTACCGGGACATCCTCGGCATCAACGACCGGGTGCAGCTGGCGCAGGCCCGTCGGCTGCTGAACGACCGCCTGCTGGAGCGGGCGATGCGCGCGGGCGTCACCGTGGTGGACCCGGCGACCACCTGGATCGACGTCCAGGTCACCTTCGAGCCGGACGCGGTGGTGCTGCCGGGCACCCAGCTGCAGGGCCGCACCCACCTGGGCGAGGGCTGCGAGGTGGGCCCGAACTCGACGCTCAAGGACACCCGGATCGGCGCGGGCGCCCGTGTGAGCAACACCACGGCGGACTCCGCCGAGGTGGGCGACTTCGCCAGCGCCGGCCCGTACGCGTACCTGCGGCCGGGGGCCAGGCTGGCCCGCAAGGCGAAGGTCGGCACCTACGTCGAGGTGAAGAACTCGGAGCTGGGCGAGGGCGCCAAGGTGCCGCACCTCTCCTACATCGGGGACGCGACGATCGGTGAGGGCAGCAACATCGGCGCGGCCTCGGTCACGGTGAACTACGACGGCGTGCACAAGCACCGCACGGTGATCGGGGCCCACTGCCGCACCGGATCCGACAACATGTTCATCGCCCCGGTGACCGTCGGCGACGGCGCCTACACCGCGGCCGGCTCGGTGATCGCCGTCGACGTTCCGCCGGGCGCGCTGGGCGTGGCCCGGGCGCAGCAGCGCAACATCCCGGGCTGGGTGGAGCGCAAGCGCCCGGGCACCGCGTCGGCCGCCGCGGCCGCGGCGGCGACGGAGGAGGCCGCGGAGGCCTGAGGGGCGGGCGGGAGTCCGAAGGGCGGTCCCGGGGCGGACGGTTTCTGCGCGGGCGCGTAACCTTGGGGACATACGTGCGCCATGGGGCTCAGGCCCGTGTCCAGGCGTACCGACAATCCCCCGACCCCTATCGCCAGCGGGCTCGCGCCTGTCTGCGGTGCGGCGGGTTCAGCGTCAGCAACGCGAGGAGACGGTGCAGTGAGCGGGATCACGACGTCGGGTGAGAAGAAGCTGAAGCTCTTCTCCGGCCGTGCCCACCCGGAGCTGGCGAAGGAGGTGGCCGCGGCGCTGGAGACGGACCTGGTTCCGACCAAGGCCCTCGACTTCGCCAACGGTGAGATCTACGTCCGCTTCCTGGAGTCGGCGCGCGGGGCGGACTGCTTCGTGATGCAGAGCCACACGGCTCCCATCAACCAGTGGATCATGGAGCAGTTGATCATGATCGATGCTCTGAAGCGGGCCTCCGCCCGGAGCATCACCGCGATCCTGCCGTTCTACGGCTACGCCCGCCAGGACAAGAAGCACCTGGGCCGGGAGCCGATCTCGGCCCGCCTGATCGCGGACCTGCTCCGCCAGGCGGGTGCCGACCGGCTGATGGCGGTGGACCTGCACACCGCGCAGATCCAGGGCTTCTTCGACGGCCCGGTCGACCACCTGTTCGCGCTGCCGCTGCTGGCCGACTACGTCGGCGAGAAGGTGGACCGCTCGAAGCTGACCATCGTCTCGCCGGACGCCGGCCGGGTGAAGGTCGCGGACCAGTGGTGCGACCGCCTGGACGCGCCGCTGGCGATCATCCACAAGCGCCGTGACATGACGCAGGCGAACACGATCCTGTCCGCCGAGGTGGTCGGTGACGTCAAGGGCCGGGTCTGCGTCCTGGTCGACGACATGATCGACACCGCCGGCACGATCTGCGCCGCGGCGGACGCGCTGTTCGAGAACGGCGCCGCGGACGTGCTGGTGGCGGCCACCCACGGGGTGCTCTCCGGCCCGGCGGCCGACCGCCTGAAGAACTCCCGGGTCAGCGAGTTCGTGTTCACCAACACCCTGCCGACCCCGGCGGAGCTGCAGATGGACAAGATCACCACGCTGTCCATCGCCCCGTCGATCGCGGCCGCGATCCGCGAGGTCTTCGAGGAGGGCTCGGTGACGAGCCTGTTCGAGGGCGTGCACTGATCGGGTGCGTGCGCTGATCGCGGGCGTGCACTGACGAAGCCCCGCGCAGGCGGCCCCGGTCCTCCCAGGACCGGGGCCGCCGCCGATTTCGCGAGAGCGCGCCGGTGCGGTTAGACTCGTGAAACTGCTCGGCGAGGGATGCCGTGTGCCTGCACGACGGGTGCCCGCTCCGTGATCGACGCGCTGCCGGTGCCGGACCTCCGACCACCGGCAGAGGTCGTGCCGCCGAGTGACCCCCGAACGTACTGAGGGTGTGGTCCCGGCGGTTTTTCGCGTTGCCTGCACCCCCGCGCCAGTTTCCACGAGGAGTGCAGTCGTGTCCGAGATCCGCCTTGCCGCTGAGACCCGTACCGAGTTCGGCAAGGGTGCCGCCCGTCGCGCCCGTCGCGCCGGCTTCGTCCCCGGTGTCGTCTACGGCCACGGCCACGCCCCGGTTCACCTGAACCTGCCCGGCCACGACCTGATGATGGCCCTGAAGACCCCGAACGCCCTGCTGGTCGTGCCGATCGACGGCAAGGACGAGTACGTGCTGCCGAAGGCCGTCCAGCGCGAGGCCATCAAGCGCAACATCGAGCACGTCGACCTGCTGCTCGTGAAGCGCGGCGAGAAGGTCACCGTCGAGGTTCCGGTCCACACCGAGGGCGAGCTGGCCCCGGGCGGCAACCTGCTGGAGCACGTCCTGCAGGCCCTGCCGATCGAGGCCGAGGCCACCCACCTGCCCGAGGCCGTCACCGTTTCGGTCGAGGGCCTGGAGGCCGGTGCCTCGATCCACGCCAAGGACATCACCCTGCCGGCCGGCGTCACCCTGGCCGTCGAGGCCGACGCCGTCGTGCTGCAGGTCATCGCCGCCCAGGCCGCCCCGGTCGAGGAGGAGGCCGCGGAGGCCGAGGCCGGCGCCGAGGCCTGAGCCCTTCGCACAGCCTGACCGCTGCCCCGGTCGCTCCCGTGCTGGAGCGGCCGGGGCAGCGGCATGTCCGGGAAGATGACGTTGAGCGCGAACACGAGGAGCGAGGGTATGGCCGCAGAGGACGCGTACGAGGGCCCGTGGCTGGTGGTGGGGCTGGGCAACCCGGGCGAGCAGTACGCCCGGAACCGGCACAACATCGGGTTCATGGTGGTGGACCTGCTGGCGCAGCGGATGGGCGCGAAGTTCAAGGCGCACAAGAGCCGGGCCCAGGTCGCCGAGGGGCGGCTGGCGGGCAGGCGGGTGGTGCTGGCCAAGCCGATGTCGTTCATGAACCTCTCCGGCGGTCCGGTGACGGCGCTGCGGGACTTCTACAAGGTGCCGGCCTCGGCGGTGGTCGCGGTCCACGACGAGCTGGACATCGACTACGCGACGCTGCGGCTGAAGCTGGGCGGCGGGGACAACGGCCACAACGGGCTGAAGTCGATCACCAAGTCGCTCGGGCCGGACTACCACCGGGTGCGCTGCGGGATCGGCCGCCCGCCGGGCCGGATGGAGGTCGCGGACTTTGTCCTGAAGGACTTCTCCGGCACCGAGCGCAAGGAGCTGGACTGGTTCGTGGACCGGTCGGCGGACGCGGTGGAGGCGCTGCTGTCGGAGGGCCTGGAGCGGGCGCAGGGGACGTACAACTCCTGAGCCGGTGACCGTGCGTCAGCTCCCCGGCCGGGGTACGCAACAGTCGTACAACGCTTGGCCGTCCAAACCTGATCGGGCGTGAGAATCGTGTGCGGGATCCGATAGCGTCGAGCCCAGTACGCCAACGGGTCCTTGGGGAGTTCTCGATGCGGAGTTTTCGTCCGGTCCGGCGCCTTCGTCGGGTCCGGGTGGTCCGGCTGAGGCAGCTCGGCCGGCGGGTCGGCACGGCCGGTGCGCTGGGGGCGGCCGGGGTGCTGCTCTCCGGCGGCGGGGTGGCGCACGCCGAGTCGGTCGCGGAGCCCGATCCGGGTGTGGTGTCCTCGGATCCCGCCGCGGCGCAGGTGCTCGGCGGCCCGGTCGGCGGTGACGCGGGCCTGCTGGCCGTCGGCGGCGGCCTGGTCGTGGTGGCGGGCGGTGCGGCCCTGTGGCTGAAGCGCCGCCGCGCGGGCGATCTGGGGGAGTGACGAGGTCCGGAGGGGCCGGGTCCGGGGTTCCGGGCACCGGCCCCTCCGGCATTTCCGGCTCCGTGTCATCCGTTTCCGGCGGCCGGTGCGTCCTGGGGGCATGAAGCGCGAATCGATGTGGTCGACGAGCGCCGGGGGTGATCCGTTCGACGAGTTCGTCTCGGCGCGGTACCAGTCCCTGCTGCGCTGGGGCTACCTGATCACGGGGGACGTCCACGACGCCCGGGACCTGCTGCACGACGCCCTGACCCGGGTGTACGGGCGGCGTGCGGCGATCCGGGAGCCGGGGGCGGCCGAGGCCTACGTCCGGAAGGCGATGGTCCGCACCCACGTGTCGCGGTGGCGGCGCACCCGGCGGGAGGTCCTGACCCCGCAGCTGCCGGACACCCCGGCGGCGGCGGTGGACCTGCGGGACGAACGGCTGGAGGCGGCGCTGCGGGGGCTGCCGCCGCGCCAGCGGGCCGCGGTGGTGCTCCGCTACTACGCGGACCTGCCGGTGGCGCAGGTCGCCGAGGAGCTCGGCTGCTCGGTGGCGACGGCGAAGACGCATCTGGCGCGTGCGATGAGGACGCTCCGGCAGGAGCTGGCACCGGTGAGGGAGATGGTGGGTCATGGCGGCTGAGGACCGGTACGCGAACGCGGACGGGGCCGGGGACCGGTTCGAGGAGGACCTGGTCGTCCGGCTCGGGGAGCGGGCCCGGGAGGTGTCCGGCGCCCCGCCGCTGGCCGAGCTGCGGCGGGCCGGAAAGCGCCGGGCGAAGCGGCGGGTGGCGCTCCAGCTGACGGCGGGGGCGGCGGTGCTGGCGCTGGGGCTCGGCGGGCTGACCCAGCTGGGCGCGGGAGGCGACGGGGGTGCCTCCGGCAGGCCGCTCCTGGCGGCCGGCGGGGGTTCGCCGTCACCGGGCGCGGGATCGTCGCTCCCGTTCCCGGCGCAGCAGGACACCGGGCAGCCGATCTCCTGCGCGGGGCCGACCTCGCTGCGGACACCGGGCTGGACGGGGCCGCCGGCCTCGTCCTCGTCGGCGTCGTCGTCGGTGTCGTCGTCGGCGACGTCGTCCGCGTCGTCCTCGGCCTCGTCGTCGGCGGTGTCGTCGGCTTCGGGCGGGCCGTCGGGACCGCCGCAGGGCTCGGCGTCGGGTTCGCCGTCGGGCCCGGCGTCGAGTTCGGCGTCCGGTCCGGCCTCGGGCGGGCCGTCGACGGGCTCCGGCTCGCCCTCGGGGAGGCCGGCCACCGGAGCGCCGTCCCTGCCGTCCGGCACCGGGACCCCGGGGGCCGGCCCGGACGCCTCGCCGGGGTGGACGCCGCCGGTGGCGTTCTCCGAGAGCCCCGCGGGCCGCGCGGCGACCGCGGTGTGGGAGGCCGGCCAGCGTTACCCCGACCACTACTTCGGCGTCTGCGCGAACGCGGCCGAGAACAAGGTCTACGCGATGCGGGTGCCGGGCAGCGACTTCGACCAGGTCGTGCTGGCCGGCATCCACAACGCCCTGGTGAAGGTCGAGTTCGTCGACGCGGTCGGCTCGCGCCGGCAGGTGCGGGAGCTGGCGGACCGGATCGGCCAGGACCAGGCGGACTGGAAGCAGCGCGGCGTGACGATCTCCTTCGTGTCGGTCGCCACGGACGGTGCCGGGGTGATCGTCTGGAGCCCGCAGGCGGACACCGCCCGGGCGGACATCATGGCCCGCTACGGCCGGCAGGTCGCCGAGGTCCGGCAGCGCTGACCGGCGTGGGACACCGTTCGGCGGAGGACACCGTTCGGTGCGTGACGACCGTCCGGCGCAGGACGGGAAGGGCCCCGCGGCACACGGCCGCGGGGCCCTTCCGGTGTCCGTGCGAGCGGCGTCAGCCGGTGTTGCGCAGGCCGGCGGCGATGCCGTTGACGGTCAGCAGCAGCGCCCGGGCGCGCAGCGGGTCCTCGTGCCGGCCGGCCGCGACCTCCTCGCGCTGGCGGCGCAGCAGCGCCACCTGGAGGTAGGAGATCGGGTCGAGGTAGGCGTCGCGGACGGTGAAGGTCTGCTTGAGCACCGGGTTGTGCTCCAGCAGCTCGCTCTCGCCGGTGAGCCGGAGCACCTCGCGCAGGGTGCGGTCGTGCTCGGCGGTGATCTGGTCGAAGATGTGGTGCAGTTCGGCGGGCACCAGCTGCTCGACGTAGTGGCGGGCGATCCGCAGGTCGGTCTTGGCCAGCGTCATGGCGACGTTGGACAGGAAGTTGCGGAAGAAGTGCCACTGCCCGTACATCTCGTCCAGCACGTCGCCGAGGCCGGCCTCGCGGGCGGCGGCGAGGCCGGAGCCGACGCCGTACCAGCCGGGGACGATCTGGCGGGACTGGGTCCAGCCGAACACCCACGGGATGGCCCGCAGGCCGTCCAGGCCGGCGCCGGAGTCGGGGCGGCGGGACGGGCGGGAGCCCAGGTGCAGCGAGGCGAGCTGGTCGACCGGGGTGGCGGCGAAGAAGTACTTCGGCAGGTCCTCCTGCTCGACCAGGGCGCGGTAGGCGGTGTGGGCGGCCTCGGAGACCCGGTCCATCGCCGCGTCCCAGCGGGCCAGCTCCTCGGGGGCCTGGCGCGGCGCGGTGTGCAGTGCGGAGGCCGAGAGGGTGGCCGAGATGGTGAGTTCGAGGTTCTCCCGGGCCAGCGAGGGCAGCAGGTACTTGTCGGAGATGACCTCACCCTGCTCGGTGACCTTGATCTCGCCCTCCAGGGTGCCCCAGGGCTGGGCCAGGATGGCCTCGTGCGAGGGGCCGCCGCCGCGGCCGACGGTGCCGCCGCGGCCGTGGAACAGCCGCAGCCGGATGCCGTAGCGGTGGGCGACGTCGCGCAGCCGGCGCTGGGCGCGGTGGATCTCCCACTGGGAGGTGGTGATGCCGCCGAACTTGGAGGAGTCGGAGTAGCCGAGCATGACCTCCTGGACGTCGCCGCGGAGCGAGACGAGCAGGCGGTAGGACGGGTCCGAGAGCATCTCGTCCAGGATGCGGTCGGCCTCCTGGAGCTCGTCGGTGGTCTCCAGCAGCGGCACGATGCCGATCTTGGCGATGCCGGCGTGCAGGTCGATCAGGCCGGCCTCGCGGGCCAGCACGGTGGCGGCGAAGACGTCGTCGGCGCCCTGGCACATCGAGATGATGTAGCTCTCGATGATCTCGTCGCCGAACCGCTCGAAGCCCTCGCGGATGGTGTTGAAGACGCCGAGGGTCTTGGTGCCGGCGGCGTCCAGCGGGGCCGGGGTCGGGGCGAGCGGGCGGCGCGAGCGGAGCTCCTTGGCGAGCAGCTTCTGGCGGTACTCGCGGGGCATGTCGGCGTAGCGCCAGGCCTCCTCGCCGAGCCGGTCGAAGAGCTGGCCGAGGGCGTGGTGGTGGGCCTCGGCGTGCTCGCGGACGTCCATGGTGGCCAGCTGGAGGCCGAACGCCTCGATGGTGCGGATGGCGCGGGCGAGCCGGCCGTCGGCGATCAGCTCGCCGCGGTGGGCGCGCAGCGAGTCCTGGATCAGGCGGAGGTCGGCGATCAGCTCGCGGGTGCCGAGGTAGTCGCGGCCCTCGACGTGCGGGGTGCCGTGGGCGAGCCGTTCGCGGGTGTTCTCCAGCTTGAGCCGGACGCAGGTGGCCTTGAGGCGGTAGGGCTCCTCGGCGTTCATCCGCTTGTAGCGCGGGCTGAGCTCGGGGAGCAGGTGCAGGTCGTTGTTGAGCGAGGCGAGCAGCTCGACCGAGGCGCCGGCCAGCCGCTCGGAGGTGGAGAGGGAGCCCCGGAGGTCGTCGATGGCGGCGAGGGCGTCCTTGATGCCGTACTCGTGCTGCAGGTTGAGGACGTCCCAGGTGACCTGCGGGGTGACGTTGGGGTTGCCGTCCCGGTCGCCGCCGATCCAGGTGCCGAAGGTGAGCGGGCGGACGCCGTCGGGCAGGGTGAGGCCGACCCGGGCGAGTTCCTCGTGCAGCTCCTCCAGGACCTCGGGGACGGCCTCGCGGTAGAGCTCGTCCAGGTAGTAGACGGCGTTGCGGGCCTCGTCGGTGGGCTCCGGGCGGGCGATCCGCAGCTCGTCGGTCTGCCAGAGCAGGTCGATGACCTCGGCGAGCCGGCGGTCGGCCTGCCGCTGGAGGGAGGTGCGCCGCGCGGCGGCTCGTTCGGGGGTGGCGGCCGGGTTGCGGGTGGGAGTGCGGGACGGGTCCGCCTCGGCGAGGCCCGAGGCGAGCTGCTCGCGGTGGATCCGGTCGAGGAGCTCGCCGATCCGGCGGAGCTTGTTGAGGACGCTGCGGCGGGCGGCCTCGGTGGGGTGCGCGGTGAAGACCGGGCGGACGGCCAGGTGGGCCAGGGTGTCGGCGAGGTGCTTGGGGTCGGCCTCGGCGAGCTGGTCGGCGGTCTGGGCGAGCAGCGAGCCCTCGCGGGCGCGGCGGGTGGCGAACTCGCGGCCGCGGTGCACCTGCTCGGTGACGTTGGCGAGGTGGAAGTAGGTGGAGAAGGCGCGGACCAGCTTGGCGGCGGTTTCCAGGTCGATGTCGGAGAGCAGCTCGGCGGTGGCCTCGCCGTCGGTGCGGCTGAGCAGCCGGACCTGTTCGACCAGGCCCAGCAGCTGGGGGCCCTCCTGACGGACCAGCGTCTCGCCGAGCAGGTCGCCGAGGCGGCGGATGTCCGCGCGCAGGGCTGCGTTGTCGGCGTCGACGGGGTTGTCCGCCGGGGTGGGGACCGGAGCGGTCACGGCTGGCTCCCTGTGGTGGTGGGGTTCGGCAACGGCTCTCGCCACAGTTCCGCGCGCGTGTGGCGCGTGTGACGCGTGCGGACCGCGCTGTCCGACGCGACCAGCATAGGTGTCGGGAGGGTCGGTGTCCGCGAGGTGGCCGGATGGCGGACAAGATCACGTTCGCGACCCCATGGTCTAAACCATTTGAGGGTCCCGGCGGGCTCCGGGGCGGAACCGGGTGGGGCTGGATCGGGGTTCGCAATTAGGCTGTGGGGCTATGAGCAAGTCGCCTGGGGAGCGCGCGCGGGACCGGTCGTTCTGGTGGTGGGAGCGCCGGCGGAGCGCTCTCCTGGACATCGGGCTGGCCGCGCTGGCTGCTCTGGAGTGCGCGGCCAGTGCGGTCGCCTTCCTCGCGCCCCGGGTCCACCTGGGGCCGTTCTCGATCGTGGGGGTCGCGCTGTTCGGCGCCGCGGCGGGCGCGAGCCTGGTGGTGCGGCGGCGCTGGCCCGCGGTGCCGGTGCTGGTGGCCCTGGTGGCGATGCCCGGGATGCTCGGCGTGGTGCTGCTGGTGGTGTCGCTGTACACGCTGGCGGAGACCTGGGAGTGGCCGTCCCGGCGCCGGCGGGTGGTGGCGCTGTCGGCGCTGGCCCTCGCCGAGGCGGTGGGCGTGATGCTGGTCGAGATGCTGACGCCCGCCGACGCGTCGGCCGAGCAGCCGCCGCTCTGGGGCCAGGTGCTGATCGCGGTGCTGGTGGCCGTCGGCCTGACCGTCCCGCCGGTGGTGACCGGCCTCTACGTGGGGGCGCGGCGGCGGCTGATCGAGTCGCTCAAGGACCGCGCGCACGGCCTGGAGACCGAGCTGGACCTGCTGGCCGAGCAGGCCCGCGAGCGCGCCCGCCGGGCCCGGCTGGAGGAACGGACCCGGATCGCCCGGGAGATGCACGACGTGGTGGCGCACCGGGTGTCGCTGATGGTGGTGCACGCCGGGGCGCTGGAGCGGATCGCGGCCAAGGACCCGGTGAAGGCGGCTCAGAGCGCCAAGCTGATGGGCGAGGTCGGCCGGCAGGCGCTGAACGAGCTGCGCGAGATCCTCGGCGTGCTGCGGATGTCGGACGAGGCCGCGCCGGAGCCGGACTCGCTGGCCGGGCTGCCCCGGCTGGTCGACCAGTCCCGGGCGGCCGGGATGGCCGTCACCCTGACCGTCAGCGGCAGCCGGCAGGAGTTCACCGCCGAGGCCGAGCAGACCGCGTACCGGCTGGTGCAGGAGGGGCTGACCAACGCGCACAAGCACGCCGACGGCGCGGAGGTCTCGGTGCTGCTCGCGTACGCGCCCAACGGCGTCCGGGTGAGCGTGGTGAACGCCTGCCCGGGCGGTGAGCGGGGTGCGGCGGCGCTGCCCAGCGGGGGCAACGGGCTGGTCGGGATGCGCGAGCGGGTGGTCGCGCTGGGCGGCACCTTCTCGGCCGGGCCGGAACGGGACGGCGGCTTCCGGGTGGAGGCGGTCCTGCCGTCCCGGCTGGCGGTCCGGGCCGACCGGCTGGTCTGAGCCGCGCTCAGGCCCCGTCGGCGGTGGGCTCCGGACTTCGGCGGTGTGCCCGGCCGCTCGGGGGCGGCGGGCTCTCGTGGTGTGCCCGGCCGCTCGGGGGCGGCGGGCTCAGGCCTCGTCGGCGGTGCGCAGCCGCTCGGGGGCGGAGCCGAGCACGAGGGCGGTGATCGCCTGGTCGATGTCGTGCCCGAGGAACCACTCGCCGGTGTGGTCCAGGCTGTAGACCCGGCCCTCCTCGTCGATCGCGAGCAGCGCCTGCCCGTACGCCTCCTCGCCCAGCGGGGCGAGCCGGGTGTCCAGGGCGCGGCCGAGGTCGGCCAGGGTGCGCGGCTGGTGCAGCCCGCAGAGCGGGTCGACCAGGAACGGGGTGCGGGCCAGCTGACGGCCGGGGCCGGAGAGGTCGAAGGCGAGGCCGCCGAACTCGGCCCAGGCCTCCAGCGCGGCCGGGAACACCGTGTGCTGCGCACCGGCGGGGCCGCCGTGCCCGACCAGGGTGTCGGCCCACTCCTCGGCCTGTCCGATCTGCCAGCGGCCGGGGTGCCAGCCGGCCGCCTTGAGCTCGGCGGCGACGTCGGCCGGGAACCGCGGGCGGGTCCGGAGGGCCGGCTCGCCGAGCGTGGTCGGAGGGGGCTGGGGCGGGCCGGGCGGATTCAGGACGGGCTCCGGGGGTTCGGGGACGGGGGGCGTACGGCAGGGAACGTACGACGGGGGACGTGCCGGGGGCGCGCGGTGGCGCGGGACGGCGTGCGGTCAGCGGCCGGGCGGGCCGACGGCGACGCTCTGCACGGTGAAGTGCTCCAGCATCGGCACGCAGGACCGGCAGGGCGGGGCGTGGGTGCCGTGCGCCGGGTCGTGCTCCTCGCGGATCCGGACGGTGGTCAGCCGGGCGCCCTTGAGCGCCTTGCGGGCCTCCTGCACGCTCATCGGCTTCCGGGCGGCGCGCTTGGAGCGCTTCGCGTCCACGGTGGCCAGGTACTGGGAGAGCAGGACGGCCTCCGGGCAGCGCCCGGTGAACCGCTCGCGGTGCTCCAGCGGCAGCGCGTCCAGGAATCCGCCGACCAGCGGGTGCAGCGCCGGCCGCCGGGCGGGCTTGTCGCCCGCCAGGGTGTGCACCTCGCCGCCCTTCAGCGACAGGGCGGCGGCGACGGCGGGCAGCAGGCTGTCGCGGTGATGGCGCAGCAGCGGCGGGCCGGCCGGTTCCCCGGTGGTCATGCCTCGTCCTCCTCCTCTTCCCGCTGACGGTCCGGCTGACGGGGGTCAGCCCGGGGCAAGCCTGTCAAATGTCACCGACATCCGCACAACCGGGGTGCGACGGCGGCCGATCGGCTACCGTGTCCGGCCGCGCGGGACGCCGTGCTCGCCGCGCTGCGGGAGACGGCGTCGGCGCGGGCGTCCGCGAGCCGGTGCCGGTCCACCCGCAGCCCGCGTTCCGTCACCTCGGCCACGGCGAGGGCGCGTTCCCGGTCGCCGAGCGGGCCGCCCGGGAACTGCTCACCGTGCCGCTCTCCCCGCAGATCACCGAGGGCCGGCAGGAGCGCGTCGCCGAGGCCCTGGCCAAGGCGCTCGCGGACTGACCGCCGGTCCGTCCCGGCCGCCCGGAGGGAGAGCCCCCGGGCGGGGGTCCGGGGCCGGGGCCGACCCCCTACGCTGGTAGCAAGCAAGCGCACCGAAGTATTTGCAGCAGCCAGTGGGGGCTCCCAGATGACGACAGGTCGGCCCGGCGTCTCCGCCGCACCGAACGCGGCGTACGCAGGTCAGGTGGTGCAGTTCCCGGATCCGGTCCGCGCGGAGCGGCACCCCGCCGGGGTCCGGGTGGACGAGTACGGCTTCCCGGACTTCGGCCCCTACGCGGCCGCCGCGGCCGAGGTCGCCGACCCGCCGGAGGGCTTCGGCGTCGACGAGCTGCGGCTGACCGACTACGTCTCGGCCAACGCCGCGCAGTTCACCCAGGGCCACCCGCTCTGGGCGGACCTGGAGACCGCCGTCGCCACCCCGCCCGGCTGGACCTGGCACCACGCGGTCGGCAAGGCCGCGCCCGGCTGGCGCCGGATGGAGCTGGTGCCGGTCGAGGTCAAGGCGCTGCTGCGGCACCACGGCGGCCTGGCCACCTCCGCCGCCGACCACTCCCGGCGCGGCACCCGGCCGCTCCAGGAGAAGCGGCCGGTGCACTTCTCGCTCGCCAAGGACGGCGGCGACCCGATCGGCGTCCCCGAGGACCTGGTGCAGCGGGCCGAGGAACGCCTCGGCTACCGGCTGCCCAGCGCCTACCGGACCTTCCTCAAGCTCGGCGGCGGCCGCGCCCCGGTCGGCGTGGCGCTCGACCCGGAGCTCGGGCTCCTGCTCGACCAGCCGTTCCTGACGCTCAGCGAGGAGTACGGCACCGAGGACGTCGTCTACGCCAACAAGTGCCTGCGCGACCACCTCACCAAGGACTACCTGGGCATCGCCTACGCCCAGGGCGGCATCGTCGCGCTCAAGGTGCGCGGCGACCGGATCGGCTCGGTCTGGTTCTGCCTCTACGACGACGCCCGCGACAACGGCGCGCCCGAGGCGCCCGAGGACCGCGTCGCCCGGCTGCTGCTGCCCTGCGGCGCGGACTTCGACGAGTTCCTGCTCCGGCTGGCCGGCAGTCCGCCGGAGCTGGAGACGGTGGCGGAACTGATGGTGGACGGCGGGTTCGCCCGCGCCGTGCCGGTGGGCTGACGTGGCCCCGGTGGTGATGGTCGACGGTGCCCAGCGGGCTGGGACGAAGCAGCGAGCGGGGATGAAGGGGACAGGGGTGAACCGGGCGTGGTGACGTACGCGCAGGCGCAGGAGCTCGCCGACGAGTGGATCAACGGCGGGGTACCGCGTTCGCAACAGCGCGAGGTACGGGTCCGGGAGTTCGACCTGGGCTTCGTCTGCTGGGCGGTCCAGCCGGCCGACGGCGCCCCGGACGGGGCGGCCGGTGACGGTGCTCCGGGCGGTTCGGCCGGTGAGGCGCGGCTGGTGATCGCCCGGGACACCGGCGCGAGCACGCTCTGGCCCGCGCTGCCGGTCAACGAGGTGGTCCGGCAGTACGAGGAGGTCTACGGGCGGCCGGTCGCGGCCAACCCGGCCGGGGCGGCGAAGCCCGCGCCCGGACCGGTCGAGGCGACGTCCTTCCTGCTCAGCCCGCCGCAGTGGCTCCAGGAGGCGGGCGCCGCGGCCATCGCGGCCGAGGCCGAGCGGCTGGGGACGCCGGCCGTTCCCGCGCCGGCGGCCCCCGCCGACCACGCGCCCGCCGCCCAGGCTCCGCTGGCCGCGGCTGCTCCGGCGGCCCCGGCGGCCCCGGCGGCCGCTCCGGTGGCGCCCGAGCCGGTGCCGGCGCCCGCCGTGCTGACCACGCCGCCGGTGTCCGAGCGCCCGGCCGGGGACGCGCCGACCATGCTCGCGCCGCCGCCCGGCCACGACGAGCCGGCGTTCGCCCCGGTCCCCGCCCCGGCCGCTCCGCCCGTCGCGCCGCCCGCGTCGTCGGCCGGCCCCGGCGGGGCCGAGGCGGCGACCGTGCTGCTGCCCGACGGGCTGCGGACCAACGGCGCCGGCCTGCCCGGCGAGCCCCGGCCCGGCGCCGAGGCGCCCACCGAACTGCTGCCCGCGGGCGGCTTCGGCATGCCCCCGGTCCCGCCGGCCGGCCCGGCGGTCGAACCCGCACCGACCCTGCTCGCTCCGCCGGACGGTCTGCCGGGGCTGGACGGCCTGCCCGGTGCGCCCGGTCCGGGGGCGCCGGTGCCCGGGCCGGGTGCGCCCGTGCCCCCGCCGCCCGGCGGGCCCGCGGTCGAGCACGCGCCGACCATGCTGGCGCCGCCGGACGGTCTGCCGGGGCTGGACGGCCTGCCCGGTGCGCCCGGGCCGGGTGCGCCCGTGCCCCCGCCGCCCGGCGGGCCCGCGGTCGAGCACGCGCCGACCATGCTGGCCTCGCCCGACGCGCTGCCCGGCCTGATGGGCCTGCCCGGAGCACCGGGTGCGGCCGGTCCGGGTGCCCCGGCGACCCCGCCGCCCGGCGCCGAGGCGCCGCAGGGCGCGCTCGGCCGCAGCCCGGGCTCGGCCCCGCCGCCGCCCCCGCCCGCCGCCC